>DATNRH010000023.1 GCA_036703605.1 Candidatus Obscuribacterales bacterium
CGCGCCCCACCCCTCAACCCACCCCCACCCCCACGCCCTCTGCCACCCTACCAGTACCCACGTCACGATCGCTGGTGGTGATTGATCCAGGGCATGGCGGTCGTGATCCAGGAGCTGTAGGCATTGACGGACTACGGGAAAAAGATGTGGTGCTGCCCATTTCGCTGCAAGTTGCCAGCCTTTTAGAGCAGCAGGGTGTGCAAACCCAAATGACCCGCAGCGACGATCGCGAACTAGACTTAGCCCCCCGCGTCGCTAGCGCCGAGCGGGCCAATGCCGATCTTTTTGTCAGTATTCATGCCAATGCCTTGAGCATGAGTCGCCCTGATGTCAACGGCATCGAGACCTTCTACTACTCCAGTGGGCGATCGCTAGCCCAATCGATTCAGTCCAACCTCATTTCCACCACGGGAATGCGCGATCGCGGCGTTAAGCAAGCGCGGTTCTATGTGCTTACCCAAACCACCATGCCATCGGTTTTGGTGGAAGTGGGGTTTGTCACCGGTTCTGAAGATGCATCTCGTCTCCGGGATAGTGCTTTTCAAACCCAAATTGCTGAGGCGATCGCTCGGGGAATTTTAGAGCAGCTTTAGGAGGCTACCAGTATGCTGAAGCGATCGTTCCCTAGCCCCTTTGGGGCGGCTACGCCAACGACTGCGCTCAGGGAACGATCGCTCTGGGATGGGCCCAGGATCAGGGTTTTTGCTCCATTCTGCCCAAGGCGATCGCCCTGGGAGACCGTTCACCGCTAAGATGAAAAGAGATTCTGGTGGGTTGATCGACCTGCTTCAGGGCGCTGCGTGAGCTTCATCTTCGTAGGCGATCACCAGGCAAGAGTCTGTCAACCCAGTCCCGATGAACACCCTGTCTAGATGTCAGCCCTATGCTACTGAAATCCACGACTCGCCATATCCGTATTTTTAGCGCCATGGTTGATGGCAAAGACCTCAATCCTAGTGCCGATACATTAACCCTGGATATTGATCCCGATAACGAACTGAACTGGACAGATGCCGCGATCCAAGCCGTTCAGCAAAAGTTTCAGGCATTGGTAGACGCCAGCGAAGGTCAAGATTTAACCGACTACAACCTGCGGCGCATTGGTTCAGATCTAGAACATTTTGTGCGATCGCTTCTCCAAGCCGGCGATATTTCCTACAACCTGCAAAGCCGCGCCCGGAACTATAGCCTTGGGCTCCCCCAAGTGGTGGACAAAGCAACTAGCTAACGCCGCAACTACACCTTATGAATCGCCGTCGCTACCCCCTGTGCGAGATGTATCTCATCGATCATCGTTGAACATAGGGATAGGGTGGCCGCTGCAACGCTACCGGACTAAGAGGATAGACGGCGCTGATAAAACAGGGGCACCATTTGCACGATTGACCCTAGGAGCGCTGTGCCAACCACATACCAAGCCCCTACCTGGTTCCATCCAAAGGGGAGCTGGGTGAGAACAGACAGCCCTAAGGCAGCGATGCCTAGGGTGACAAAAGAGCTAAGGACTTGATTAATCGTAAGAGCCTCGGCAAGCTTTTGACTGGTCACTTCACCTATTTGCGGGATTGTCCATGCACCTAACTCCTCCGGCAGGGAAGCTGGGATAGGCTGACTTTGCCAAGCCTCTAGATCGCGCTGAAATTGGCGGACGGCTGAGGGGATCTGTCGCAGCGATCGCACATCTGTGGGCACGAGGGTGAATACTCCTGCCTGCTCTCCATCTTGCCAATAGAGACCTACCGTGGGCGATCGCCACCAGCCCTGGATACCTGGACGGCGCTGAATTTGGGTGATCTGGTCGGCTTGTAGGCAAAAGCGGGTTTGCTCTCCGGCATAGTAGAGGCGATCGCCCACCCACCAGACAAAGCCCAAATCCCAGTTGTAGAATCCCTCATAGATGCGCGGATTTGCGCCGGGAGATAGGCCCACAAAGCGCCCACCCCAGGCATCGATCGGTAATCCTTGGTACTGCAGTCGTTCCCCTAGCTGCTGCTCTAGGTTGCGATACCCCAGAAGCGGCATCCAGTTGAGCACCGCCAGCATGACGCCAACGGTGGCGATCGCCCCCAGGATCATGCCCAGCCAGGCAAGACCGCCGGTGAGTTGCCAGGTGTTGATCAGAATGGCGGCCAGGGTCGGCGTTAGGGTGAGAGCCAGCAGCAGCGAAAGGGATAGGCGAGTGATCACCCGTTGCTTAAAAGCCGTGGAGAAGATCGGCACGGCGTCAGCCATGGGCAGGGAGTAGGTGTCTGGCGATTCATCCGATTCTGCTAGCCATTCATCCAGATGCTCAGGCGAAACGTCATAGCGGGAGGCGATCGCCTCAGCCCGTCGCCGCATGGAGGGATGGGTGAGCAATAGTTCCCGTCGCTTGCCCCATTCCAGCGGCATTTGATTGAACTGCGCTAGTTTGACCAAGGCGGTGATCATCGCCTTAGGATTGCCCGTGAGCAACACGGCCTGCACATCCGCCTGATGCTCATATCGGCGAGAGGTCAGATAATAGGTGAGCAGGGAAACCACAACGGTGACCGGCAGCCAGGGAAATCCCGGTAGCACCAGCGTAGACATCATAAACGTGATCAAACCACAGCCCATGGCTGCCCAGAGCCAGGATCCCTGGAGCGATTGGTGGTGACCATACTGCAGGTGGGACAGTTCATGGGCCACGACGGCATCCACCTCATCCTTGGTGAGCTGCTCCAGCAACGACTGGGTAAACATCACCTGGCCGCCCTGCAGCGCAAAAGCATTGACCATCTTATTGCGCCCCCTAGGCAGGATATACACTTGGTTGAGCTTCACGCCGGTAGGTTTTGCTAAGTCAAAAATGCGATCGCGTAGATCTCCCATGGTCAGAGACTGCACCGTCAAGTCTTGAGACTTCATCAACCACTGCATCAGCACCACTCGGCTGACCACAGCCAGGATTATCCACACCACCCCTAGCTGAAAGGCACCGGCAAACAAGTCTCGTATGCCCGCTATCAAAAACATCAGGGGTAGAAGAACCTGGATCTGGCCTAGAAGACTTTGCTGAATGAGTTCAAACCGGCTCCAGTCCTGCTGCCCGATGTTCCGAAAGACAGGATAGGACAGAGCATAACTGAGGACATTGACCAGTAGGGGTGGAGCAATCAGCATCAAGTTGGTGCCCCAAACCGACGATAACCATGCCCAGCGATCGCCCATTAAACTAACTATCGTCAGCGTATCGAAGCTCAGCAATAGCACCAGCCAACCGATCCAAACGGCAGAACTCAGCAATCCCAGCCAATATTGATAGCTAAACCACGTCGTAGCCGCTCGATCGGGCGCAACCTGCAAGGCATGGTGTCGCATCCAGAGGATAAGCCCAAGGGGTAGCAAGATGAGAGCAATCCCTAGACCAGCCTGCAGGACGATAGTAGATATCCGGTAGCCTATTTGTAGCGTTAGCGTTTCGGGTAAGTCAGAGACAGCCAAGACTGTGTTGTACGCCGTAGACCCACCGTATCCAAGGCGATCGCCCAAGGCTGGCGTCATCACGAGCTGGCCAATCGTTCCATATACCCCCACCTGCAGCGTAGTAATATCTAAGGCCCGCAGCGGTTCTTCAAGGGCAGAGAGATTCAGGGTGATGATCGATTGCCAGGAACTAAGAGGGCTAGTGGGACGCTGACAATTGACTGTGATCGTTGACCAGCCGTCCCACGCGTCCACCGTGACATCAGAAGAAGCACAATAGAGCCGTTGGGGAAGTTGGTCAGCGATCGCTTGATCCTCCGCTCCCAATGAGTCACGCTCGGCGTCTGATAGCGGCACGTTCACGGCGAGATATAGAGAAACTGACTCTAAATCGGTGACATTCATGGATAAATAGGCATAGGGTGCATCATAACCGTCATACCCTTCATCACCGTCCCAGTCTTGGGCTAAGCTACTACGCCCCCAACTGCCTAAGCACCATGCTAAAGCGATCGCGATCAAGGCAATGCCGAGCCAACCGTAACGAGATGAAAAGCGCGATCGCTGTGAACGTTTTGACACAACTAACCTCCTAGAGGGGACGTCCCCTGGAACTCTGACCTAGAACTCTGACCTGGAACTCTGACTATGGGTAGATCGGTTTAATCTGTATAAATAGATGTAAATGAGTCGCTGATGGATGAACAAGCTCCTGGGATCCTGACGCTCTTGCGGGTTGGGGTAGCGTTAGCGTCAGCCAACGGAATCTAAGCTGGTTTTGGGTTTCCTGTTACTCAACCCAGCCCACGCAAAACGATTGGTTCACCAACCAGGGTTGGAACCGTGACGATGGGGCGATCGCCTGGTAGCTCTCGCAGATGACGTGCGCCTAGACCTTAACCCATGGTCTAGATCCCTACCTCGCGAATGTTACGAAATTTTCAATATCCTGAATCGAGATAGGATGATGGCAGCATTGATCCACCAAGGGTAGTGCCTCCTTTGACCTGTACAACCATCGACGGACTCAGGACTCATGGCCAAAGTATTTGATCAGATTACCCAGAATCTCCAGAACTTTATTCAGCAACAGTCGCTGTTTTTCGTGGCTACTGCCCCCTTATCTGATAGCGGACATATTAATCTTTCTCCCAAAGGGCTAGATAGCTTTCGCATTCTGTCACCCACCCGCGTTGCCTATCTCGACCTCACCGGCAGCGGCAATGAAACCTCAGCCCATCTTCAAGAAAACGGACGGATCACAATTATGTTTTGCGCCTTTCAGGGAGCGCCGATGATCCTACGCCTCTATGGAACCGGGCAAACCCTGTTGCCTGGCACCCCCGATTGGGATGCCAAGCGATCGCTGTTTCCTGAAATTCCAGGTATGCGACAGATTATTACGGTCGATCTCAATCGCATCCAAACCTCCTGCGGGCAAGGCGTACCGCTCCTTAGCTATGACGGACAGCGAGATTCCCTGGTGCAGTGGTCTGCTAAAAAGGGCATTGAGGGCTTGGAGGCCTATCAACAGCAAAAAAATCGGGTCAGCATTGATGGACTACCCACGCCCCTGGCCAGGCGATCGCCCTCCGACTCTCCCTAGCCTCGATGGATTGCGATCCGGATGGGGCATTCTAAGACTGGTATGGATGCAAAGAACCGCCCGGCTGGTCTACAGCGCTGCTATGGCGATTCCCTAGGACACTCCATCTTTTCACTCGCTATACTGGACGCACCGAGCAGAGCAATAGCATGAACGATCTCTTCAAAGGCTTCGAGCAACTGCTGGAACTAGCCAAGACCTTAGAGGAAAAGGCCGAAAAGGGCGAACTCAAGACGGATATCCGCATCAACTCCCGTTCGATGAGCAGCATTCCTCGCCAGGGCAATATCCCGAACGATATCGGCACCAGCCGCATTCGCACCCCCTCCAGTGGAGGTGAGGATGAGGGCGATCGCGTTTTGGTGACGCCGCCGCCCGGAGATGGTTCGGAGAGTCCTGATCTGCCTGACGCGTCTCTGCAAGATGTGGGCGGTCTGGGTGAGGTGCTGCGAGAGCTGCGGGAGCTGATCGAAATTCCCCTGAAGCGTCCCGACTTACTGAAGAAGCTAGGACTGGAGCCAACTCGGGGTGTCTTGCTCGTCGGGCCACCGGGAACCGGAAAGACCTTAACCGCTAGGGCGATCGCCGATGAACTGGGCGTCAACTACATCGCGATTATTGGCCCCGAAGTGATGGGCAAATATTACGGCGAGGCTGAAGCTCGCTTGCGCAGCATCTTTGAAAAAGCAGCGCGATCGGCTCCTTGTTTGGTGTTCATTGACGAAATTGACAGCCTCGCGCCCGATCGCGCCAAGGTGGAAGGAGAAGTAGAAAAACGTCTCGTGGCCCAGCTTTTGGGACTCATGGACGGCTTTGCTAAAACCGAAGGCGTGATCATCCTAGCGGCAACCAATCGTCCAGATCACCTCGATCCCGCCCTGCGTCGTCCTGGCCGCTTCGATCGCGAGGTGCAGTTCCGGGTGCCGGATCGAGATGGCCGCTTGGACATTCTCACCATTCTCACCCGCGCCATGCCGCTGGATGCATCGGTGGATTTGGGGGCGATCGCTGACTTAGGAGTTGGCATGGTCGGTGCCGATCTGAAAGCTCTCTGCCAGAAAGCCGCCTACTCCGCCCTACGGCGACAGGTGCCCACCTTGAGCGCTCCCATCCCCGACACCATGACCATCACCCACGACGACTTCCTGCAGGCAATCCGCGAGATTCGTCCTGCTGTTTTGCGGTCGGTGGAAGTGGAATCACCCAATACCCATTGGGATGACATTGGTGGATTGCAAGAGGTGAAGCAGCGACTGCAGGAATCCGTTGAGGGAGCCCTGCTCTATCCCGAACTCTATGCCCAAACCAAGGCAACTGCCCCCCGAGGAATTTTGCTCTGGGGGCCACCAGGAACCGGAAAAACGCTGTTGGCCAAGGCGATCGCCTCCCAGGCCCGCGCGAACTTCATTGCCGTGAATGGCCCGGAATTACTCAGCCGCTGGGTGGGAGCAGCAGAACAGGCGGTGCGAGAACTCTTTACCAAAGCTCGCCAAGCAGCGCCCTGCGTCATCTTCATTGATGAACTGGACACCCTAGCTCCGGCGCGAGGTAAATTTAACGGCGATTCCGGCGTCAGCGATCGCGTTGTGGGGCAACTCCTGACCGAACTGGATGGTCTACAAGGCTGCCCCAATGTGCTGTTGGTGGGGGCAACCAATCGCCCTGATGCCTTAGATCCAGCCCTGATGCGCGCTGGACGCTTAGATTTGCAACTGAAGATTGACCTACCCGATGCCGACAGTCGCCTAGCCATCCTGCAGGTTCATAACAGCGATCGCCCTCTGCAAGACGTCGATCTAGCCCAGTGGGCCGCCTGCACGGCAGATTGGAACGGCGCAGACCTGGCTCTGCTTAGCAACCAAGCTGCCTTAGAAGCCATTCGCCGCTACCGAGCCCTGCAGCTTGATGATCCCACTCTGGTATCGATTACCACCGCTGACTTTGAGCGGGCTCATCTGGCCCTCGAACTCCAGAAGCGATCGCTCTAGACTTCTTCCACCACCGGTTTGGGCTTCGTACGTTTGCCGCGGTTGGCTGGGTTGAGCGCATTCTCCAGCCAGCTAAAGAACTGCGACAGCACAATCACCATCACCAAATACACCATGGCAACCGTGCCGAAAAGCTCAAAGTAGCGATAGTTTGTCGCTGCGGCCAACTCCGCCTCGCGGAACAGTTCTTCATAGCTAATGATGGATACCAAGCTAGTATCTTTGAGCAGGGTAATAAATTCATTGCCCAAGGGCGGAATGATCCGGCGGAACGCTTGGGGAAAGATGACATAGCCCATGGTTTGCATAGGACTCAGACCGAGGGATTCAGATGCTTCCCGTTGCCCCAACTCAATAGACTGAATGCCCGACCGGACAATTTCAGCAATATAGGCCGTTGCATTTAAACTCAGCGCCAAGATAGCCGCGACTGGTCGGCTAAAGCTAAATTGGGAACCCATGCTTTGAATGAGCGATGGTATGCCAAAGTAAACCATAAAGATTTGCACCAGGAGCGGCGTTCCTCTGAAGAAATCCACGTAGATACGAGTGGCAATCCGCACCGCTGGAATGGGGGACAGGCGAGCAATCCCCATCAACGACCCTCCAATTAAGCCAAAAAAGATAACGATCACCGTTAGTTGAACGGTAATCCCGGCTCCAACCAAGAGCTTGGGAAAGGCATCTAGAATAACGTCTAGTCTCATGGTGTTGAATAGTGTTTATAACGGCGGAGTTGTAGCAAAATGAGCGTTGTAAGTAGAAGGGAGTCGAAGCTCTAGGAGACCATCAACCCGACTGGTGACCATCGAAGACCCTCACCCCGAACCCCTCTCCCAGGTCGGTAGAGGGGCTTTGAAAGCTCACTTTCTTATTCCTCTTTTCCCCTTGTTGGAGAAGAGGCTGGGGGATGAGGGGAAACGATGGATCTGGGACTTGCATCCGGAGATGATTCGAGCCTTGACCTTTCCCCTTCAATCCCAATCCAAACCGGACGAATTTAGACCGGTTTTACAACGGAGCCTCTTCCGGCAGCTCCGGCGGCTCTGCCCCAAACCAGGTTTGGAAAATCTCAGCATAGGTACCGTTATCGAGAATGGTAGCCATGCCAGAGTTGACCCGCTCTAGGTTGGGCGACCCCTTGGGCAGGGCAATACCGTAATACTCTTCCGTCACCAGTTCGCCAATCACCTTCAGACCAGGAATATTGCCGCTGGCGATCGCATCTAGGGTCACCGGTGCGTCATTAATCACCGCATCAGCATTGCCATTCGACAACTCTTGCAGGGCCAAGGGTGCGGAGTCAAAGGTGCTTATTTGGGCATCGGGAACGCCGTTAGCCGTATCTGCCCCTGTGGTGCCGATCTGGACAGCAATTCGCTTGCCTTCGAGGTCACCAATGGAATTAATATCCGTGTTGCTCTCTTGAACAGCGATCGCCAACCCAGCCGCAATATAGGGTCTGGAGAAATCTACCGTTTCCAGACGAACAGCAGTAATGGTCATGCCGCTGATAGCTGCATCCACTATGTTCGTCTGGAGAGCTGGGATAATGCCATCAAAGGGAAGACTTTGAAACTCCACCTCAAAGCCGGCCGCCTCGCCAATCGCATTCATCAGATCAATATCAAAGCCAGCCAGACTGCCGTCCTCAGCTTGAAATTCAAAGGGCGGAAACGCTGGCTCGGTCGCCACTACTAAGCGATCACTGCCGCCACCGGCTGCATCATCTGCGGGAGCACCCGTGTCACCACCACCGCCCCCACAGGCGGCGATCATCACAACACAAACCAAGCCAAGCAAAAACTGGCGTAAAAATCTAAATCGTGTCACTCGAACCATAGTCAACATTCACTTCAATACATTTTTTTCACGAGAACAGCATGTCCGGAAGGTGTTCTGTGATGTGGACTCAACCAACGATGCAGGTGATCCTGGCATGAGAGCAGGGTCAGCCATCCGATCATTAATCCGGATTATTGTACAGGGTTTGTTGAAACCAGTTCGTAGCCAATACGGCGATGTTGTGGGGTCTAGTGTGGTAGAACTGCTACAGTGCTGGGACTGTATTGGTGTAAAAATCCTGATTGTCTTAAGGTTTTCAGGGATAAAGCAGCCAGTATAGTGCAGCGATAACCACTTACTTTAGACAAACCCTGTGTGCCATGGTCAAGGTTAGCGATCGCCAAATGCCTGCTGTACTCTTCGAAGACGTCAAAAAACGGTACGGTGACTTACAAGTTTTAAACGGCATTAGCAGCCAGATCGCTCTGGGTGAAGTAGTGGCTATCATCGGCTCCTCGGGATGCGGCAAGAGTACCTTGCTGCGCTGCATTAACCGTCTAGAGGCTATCAACGGTGGTCGGCTAATCGTCAACGGCATAGACATTTCATCCCCCACCCTGCCCAATCAAGAACTGCGCCGCCTGCGTACTAACGTTGGCATGGTATTCCAGCAATTCAATCTATTTCCCCACAAAAGCGTTTTAGATAACTTAACTCTGGCTCCCCAGAAAGTATTGGGTCAGTCTAAGTCTGAAAGCAAGCAAACAGCTTATTTTTTCCTGGAGAAAGTTGGCTTATCAGAGAAAGCCAGCGCCTATCCTGATCAACTCTCGGGTGGACAAAAGCAACGGGTGGCGATCGCCCGAGCCCTGTGCATGAAGCCCCAAGTGATGCTCTTTGACGAACCAACCAGCGCCCTTGACCCAGAACTGGTGGGAGAAGTATTGCTGGTGATGAAACAACTGGCAGAAGAAGGGATGACTATGGTGATTGTCACCCACGAGATGCAATTTGCCCGCGAGGTAGCCGATCGTGTCATTTTCCTCAACAAGGGCTATATCGAAGAAGAAGGATCGGCGCGGGAAGTATTGACCAATCCCCAGAGCGATCGCCTACAGACCTTCCTCAGCCGCATGAGTTTCGCAGCGGTTTAGCATGGGCAAGCCCATGCCCCCTAGCTAACCTAAGCCTTTGAGATAGCCCTGAATCAGTTGAGCGATCGCTACCACCTCCAGCATGGCATAGGTAAAGGCATTAGCGACCCAAAAGGACTGATTTACCTTGCGCCGATCCAGCGTTTTCAATCTCCATCGTCCTAACCATGACTCAATGGCTACGGAAAGAAAAAACATGGGGATGAGAGTTACCATAATCTCCAAAGGCAACAGGAAAAATACGCCCGTAGGGATCAACATCACCCACTGAAAAAGCAGTTGACTGAGAACAGCCGTCGCCACCAGTAGTGCAATCCCTCCACCCAGGGTAGAGATAAAATTACCCGTAAAGGATATGTATAGGGCGAGCGGAATACTGAGCTTTAGGTATTTTCTGTGAACATAGGCTTCGATCGCCACGATAGGGATTAGGAGCAGAACTTGATATGTAATGCTCTGAGTGAATAAAGGGATACCTGAATTTGCAAGGTAAAATGATGGGTTCAGATACCAGATCAGGTTAGATGCTAGTGAAACCATAGATATTACAGAGTTTTTATAGGATGGTCATAGAATAAATCTAAGACAATGGAAGTATGTCAACGTTGCTGGGTTTACAGATGTTGACGGTTATGCCAAACAGCGATCGCTGCTTGATGCACCTGACGCCAAGGCTGGCCTGTGGCTTGGGCTACGGCCACACAATCCTCATACTCTGGCTGAGCATTGAGGATTTGACCCTGGTCATCCCGCGCTACTTTAATATGCACCAGATGACCATCCAACGTCACCTGATGAAACTCCCGCGCTAAGGCCCGGCGCTGGCTGAGCGATCGCCGTATACCTAGGGTTGTGGTTTCTCGAAATACGATCGTCTCGCAGTCCTCCAAGCGATCGCTCCTACAGATCACCGTCAGCAATACACCAGGACGAGACTTTTTCATGCCGATCGCTTGGGTAAACACATCCAGCGCCCCTGCAGCAAATAGAGCATCAAACACATAGCCAATGGCTTGGGGGTTGAGGTCATCAATCTGAGTTTCAAGAACAGCGATCGCCTCCAGAGATCCATCAGATAAGATTTCGTTAGATAGGTTGGTAACTGGATTAGGATCGGAATCGGACGATAGGCACATCTCACGTTGGCAGGTCTGGCCATCATCCCCCAGCCCCAGCCCCCAAGATGGGGAAGTCGGATTCAAAGTCCCTCTCCCTTCTTGGGAGAGGAATTTAGGGTGAGGGCTGCCAAGCTGGGCTGCAGCCTCGGGCGATCGCGTGGAGACAGGATGAGCGTGATGGGCTCCTGTCGTCTGTCCCTCTGAGGTTTCTCCTAGCCATAGCCGTAAAATATTGGGGATAGAGAGCGATCGCCCTCCGGCGCCTAAACCCACGCGCTGCAAAACCATCGGCGGTGGTGGACCAAACTGGAGAGCCAAGGTCGTGGCGATCGCTGCTCCCGTGGGAGTGACCATTTCCCGATCGATGCCATTGTGGTAGATCGGTACTTGACGCAGTTCCCAAAGCTTGAGAACCGCCGGAGCAGGAATAGGAATGCGACCATGGGCCGCCCAAACTGTCCCGCCGCCGGTGGGCAACGCTGAGCAATAAAGCTGATCGATCTTCAGCCAATCTAGCCCCAAACAGGTGCCGACAATATCCACGATCGCATCCGTTGCCCCCACTTCATGAAACTGCACCTGCTCCGGTGGAATGCCATGCACGGCTCCCTCAGCCTGGGCCAACTGCCGGAAAATTGCCAAACTCCACTGCGTAGGGCGATCGGGCAACTGCGCTGCCTGAATCATTTGCTCAATCTCTAGCAAGCGGCGGGTACCGTGGTCGTGGGTAGGGTCAGTATTATGGGTGTGAGCATGACCGTGATCATGGGTGTGAGGATGACCGTGAGCGTGGTCAGCATCATGGGTGTGGTTGGGAGGGCGATCATGATCATGGGCAGAGATGGGGGGCGTGAGGAGATCAACCTGCACCTTCGTCGCCCGCTGGCCATTGTGATTCGCCTCCTCCGCCCGCAGTTGAAATTCATCACCGATGCCCAAACGCTGCAACTGCTCAACCAAATACAGCAGCGGCACCCCCGCATCCACCAATGCTCCTAAACACATATCGCCCGACAGTCCGGTCGGGCAATCGAGATACGCCACCTTTGCCATGCACTGAGTCCTAGGTCTTGAGACTACTCATCTTGGCGTTGCTGAGTCAAGAGATGAACCGTTAGCTATAGGATCTGAAACTCCATGCACCATGCTGCGGAATCATCCCACCATTCAGCAATGCC
>DATNRH010000024.1 GCA_036703605.1 Candidatus Obscuribacterales bacterium
ATTTTGATACTCATAGTCTATGCGATCGCATCTGCTACGATGACTATCCATTTTGGCGGTCGTTCATCGATGGGTGTGGTTGTCTAGAATCTCACTTGCTCAGGTATGGCGATCGCCTAGGAGGAAGCGATCGGAGCAAAGGTTAGGTAGATCTAACCTGCCCAGCACACCCATGGCTAGAGAGGATAAGAACTCAGGGTTGCTTGGCGTTATGGCTGTATTTTCTTATTGGGCCACAGACTTCATAATTATAGCCTTTTTGACTATGCATTTGAGTTGGGGAAGAATGTTATACATCTCGCATCTAATACGACTTAAGGTATAAAAGTCACCGCCATCTTCTGCGGTGGAAGAACTTTTGGCTTTGAAATGAGCAAGCCGATTGCGTAAATACGTATACTTAGTTTCCTCTCTATCTGGTATTCCAGACTGACAAGATCTTTCTTCTTGAAATTCTTCGCAGATAAAATCTTCAAATTGACGTTGGCGCTGTTTTTTCCTGTCACATAAGTATAGTCCTATAGCATAGAGGCTCATATAAATAGCTATTGGATCAGTCATGCATAATGCTGCATAGAACATATCGCTATAAATATCTTGCTCCTCATTATCTTTATTTAGAAAGTCAAGAAGCTTTAAAATAGCTTCTTGACTGGTAAAGTAATAGTCCTTTGTTTCAATATCAGCGCACTGTCCTTGGCTAGCTTCAACAATGATTCTATTATCATCTGCTGTCACTTCTTCATGTAGATCATCTCGCTTGAGTGACGCTTGGTGAAGAAAGGAGTAATGAAACGTGAGTTTTTGAGTAATGTATCTTACTAGGCAGTCGGACTCTTCTCGCAATAACTTCAAACAATTATCGCTCTCAAACTCGGTGCTTTTCGGTATGACCTCAATGGTGTTATCGTTATCAGCATCAAATACAACTATGGCCCTGTCTATATACAAACTGTCAATAACTTTAGGACAAACCTCAATCGTGAAAGCTTGCTTAACCAGTATTGAAGATTCTAGACTGAAAACTCTGCTTCCCTTGAGAGTTCTTCTACGTGACATGTAAACAATCTCCCTTATCAGCTTCACAATTCTATCTCAGCTCACAGCCTAGAAACATCTTGCTACACCGTCACCCCTTCTAGCTCTTCATCGGTTAACTCATAGAGCGATCGTAACTAACTAATCTTCTGATGATCTAGGTACCAAAAGCAGCAACCATAGACTTTTAGCATCCAAACGCCAGACTCACTCGAATAACGCCACTAGTCTGCTCCTCCGCTCTCTTACTGCTCTAATCCAACCATTCAATATTGCTGCGCCACACTCTACTCCTTAGCGCCCAATGTTTTTAGATCTAATTGCTGAACGACAGAAATGCCTTGAACATCACTGATGCACATGCCTTCATAGGGATGATCGATCCGGGTCGTTAGACTACAGTTCAGTGATGGTATGTGCCAAATTTTCAAGGTTTCGTCTGCAGCACTGCTGTAGAGATATTGATTATCGTTCGAGAACTCTAGGGCCAGAATCTGGTTATCGTGCCCTTGAAGTGCAGCCACACAGTCTCCTGTGTTTGGTTCCCAAAGGCGGATGATGCCATCATGACAACCTGTTGCCAGAAGATCTCCTTGAGAATTCCAGGCAATAACACTGACGACTCCAGGATGCTCTAGAGTTCGGATACAATAGCTAGCATCAGGTCGGATTTGCCAAAGTTTTAAGGTGTTATCATAGCTGCCGCTCGCAAGCAGATCGCCCTTTGGATGCCAGGACAGACGCCAAACCCAGTGCTTATGACCTGTGAGCAGGTGAACACAGGTCCAGGTATCTGGTTGCCAAAGATAAAGATCGTTGTCGCCTGCGGCAGCAAGCCATTGTCCAGTCGGATGCCAACGCACTGAGAGCACCCAGTTACTGGATGCGGCAAGGGTGCGAAATGGGGAGAGTTGGTTGAACTGCCAGAGCTTCACGGTGCCATCAACGCTGCCGCTAGCCAACCAATCTTGGGTTGGATGCCAGTCAACAGACCAAAGCCAGTTAGCATGACCTCGCAACACGCTGAGGCAACGCCGAGATGATTGTGACCAAATCCGTAGGGTGCGATCGTGAGACGCGCTAACAAATTTTTCTCCATCAGGGCTCCAGCGAAGGTCTGAAATAAGATGATCGTGACCATTGATGTGATCAAAGTGAGAGGGCTGATCCGGTCGCCAAAGCCGCAGAATGGTATCATCGCAACCCAGCACCAGCGTTTCGCCGTTTGGGGAGGCGGCGATCGCCCGTACATTTGCTAAATGCCCACAGCAGCTTTGCAAACAATGTCCTGATACCGTATTCCAAAGCCGCAGGGCCCCATCATGACCACCGCGGGCTAGCAGCACCTGCTGGGGATGCCAGCGAGCATGCCAAACCCAATTGTCATGACCTTGCAACACCTTCAGACAGCGCCCAGTTGCTGCTTCCCATAGGCGAATCGTGGCATCGTGAGACGCACTGGCAATCACCTGACCATCGGGACGCCAATCTACACTCCAGACCGTATTCGTATGCCCCTGAAGCGATTGCAGACTATTGGATCTGGGATGCCACAGGTCGAGGGTACTGTCTTCCAGCGCACAGGCGAGGGTTTGCCCATCAGGACTCCAGGCAGCCCAGCGCACCGGCACGTCATTAAAATTCTGGGTTTGCTGGCAACGCCCATCTGGAATTCGCCAAAGCTTGACAGTACCATCACTGCTGCTGCTGGCTAAGGTGGCAGAGTCCACATGCCAAGATAAGCTATTCACGATATCTGTATGCTCAGCAATCACAGACCCTGGATCCGAAGCAGTCGGTCGCCACAGACGAATTGTGCCGTCGATGCTGCCGATCGCCAATGTCTCGGGATCAATCCAGGCGATCGCTCGGGCAATCGTTGGCGCAACCGACAACTCCGCTTGCAAACCTCCTGTGCTGAGATCACATACCTTCACCGTTTGGTCTTCGCTACAGGTTGCAATCCATTGCCCATCGGGATGGGGGCAAATGTCCCAGATGTAGCTTCTGTGAACCGGGAACGTTACCGTAGGTTGGAAGTGAAGACTGTCCCACAGTCGCACCTGTCCTATACTGTTGCCTGTGATCAAGGAGGTGCCATCCTGACTGTAGCTCAGGGCAAAAATGCTGCCGAAGGTTTGTTTAAAGGCGGTGTGCCTAAAGTGGGCACGGGCAAAATTGACCCGATGAAAGAGCCGATATCGCAAGTCAGCATGGCGGATGGTGAGCCCAGAAAAGTCAAAACCAGTTAGGTGAATATCGAGAGCGTTGCCAAGATTGATGAGGTTGCCGGCTCCATAGCTGGTGGGATGGGTGGTGCGAATTGCTGTGAGCAGGGTCTGCAACTATTGGGTTTGCACGGCGATGGTGGGAAAGCGCTCTCGCATCGCGACAACGATAGGCATGACCATGAGCCGCCGTTGAGACTCAGCGATCGCCTCCCGCAGCGTGGTTTTCATCAGTGCATAGTGATGCCAGAAGCACAGATCTGCGCTCACTACCTCACGACTTAGGGTTTCCACCAAATATTCAGTGACATATTCCATAACCACAGGCTGTTGGGTGTAGCGCCGATGGCGGCTTTCAATCAGTCCTCGCCAGCGAAGGGATTCTAGCGCTTCTAACAATCGCACTTTAGGCACCGTCGGCAACATGTCCTCTGCCAACTCGCCCATATCTGTCCAATCGCGGTTGATAGCCAGCCAAACCATAACCGCCTGCTCCAAGTCACTCAACCGTTGAAACTGCTCCTCTAGCAGCCGACGCACACTGTTAAAAATGACCGCATCTTCTGCCAGAAATGCGCCGATGTCTCTCTCAAATAAGTCCTGAATGGTAGTGGCTATAAGTTTGAGGGCCAGGGGATTATAGCTGTAGCGATCGCACAATAGTTGTTGCTGAACCGTCGTGCCCTGCAATCCCTTGTTCTGAAGGAGAGCGATCGCGGTCTCCACAGACCCGCTCAACTGTAGCGTCCGTGTGCTGCTATTCAGGCCCTCTAGAGCCCCAATTTCCGCTGATTTTTCCCGACTGGTCAACATGATACAGCTTTGATGGGACGTTTCACCCAACAACCGAATCAGGTCGCCATAGTCTTCATACCCTTCCCGGTAATATCCAGCATAGTCGCCCGCTTGCAATATGGTTTCGAGATTATCTAGCACCATGAGGCACTGCTTTTCCCTTAGCCAGTACAGCAGGCGCGATCGCCCGCCGTCCATGTCTTGATGATCCGACAGGATGTCGATAAGGTCAGCAAGCAGAGCCGAGAGGGGTGGAGCATGACGCAGCGATCGCCAGATGATGTGGGTGAAAGGGGTCGCTGAGTAGCTGGATGAAGAAGAGAGGACAGAGGTTGGGTCAGAGTTTCCCTCCCCTCTCCTCTTTTCCTCAGCAAATTGCTTCGCCACCTTCGTCACCAGAGTACTTTTACCAATCCCCCCCATCCCCAACACAGCAATCAGCCGGCAACGTTCTGTGTCAATCCAGCGAGCAATGATGGACTGCTCTTCCTGGCGTCCATAAAATTGTGTGACGTCGGGTGCTTCGCCCCAAGAAGTTATGGGATGAGGTCGGAATGTTGTTTCGGCAGCAGTGTGCTGGAAGGCTACATCCGTTACAATTGCTCGTCTTTGGATGGCTGCTTTAAAGTTCTTCTTGTTGACAGACTCATCAAGGGCTTGGCTGAGGGTTTTCCAAAATTTAGGGCCCACGTCAGTGGTGAGATAGTTGATAGAGTAGCCAGCTTCGTCGGCAATTTGGGGATAGGTTTTACCCTGCCAGGATCCTTCAAAGATCAGGGTTTCAATGTCGTTAAGAGAGCGCCCAATCGCTGCTTGCAGCGCAGTATTCACGATTGTGAGGGCTGTCTCCAGAGTCATGGCTAGGTTGGGAGTATAGTGACCTCCCATGAGATTACTGGAAAAATCAGAACATTTGAATAATCTACAGGTTTTTATTTGAGATAGATAGGTACGCAACACCTCCTTCATGGGTCAGGTTGCAGCTATGCCGATCCAAACCGTGAACAAAGGCGACCTCCTCTAAGATATGAGCCCTATCAGATATAAGCCCTGTCATGTGCATAAACCTTTGGTGACGACAGGGGGCGCTGCTCCATCAGGGCATGGCCTCTAGGGATATTAAATCCGGCTGAAGGGTTACACAGAGTTACAACTTGGATATCCTGCCTTGGCCGCTGCGCCGCTTCCTTGGCAGGGAGGCTATAGCCCCTCAGGTACTGACCAAGCTTTGCATACAAGGCGTGTCTAACCGGATTTAATATCAACCCTCGTTGGTCAGACTGGGAAAGAAGGAGGTCAAACCCTGATTCTCTCGTCAGGTATCGTTAGCTGCAATGACGAGAGAATCAGGATGTCTCCCCCTGACAAAAGAAGGATCAAGCGCGGTTTAGCTCTTGGAGAACCTGTTGGCGTGTCTTGTCATCAATGAGGGCCTTTTGAAAAGCGTGACTCATCCAGCGTTTGATGTCGGTGAGCGTAGCCTTTCTTTCTTGCATTAAACGCAGGAGCTCATCCGTTAGAGTGACGCCAAAAAAGGTTGGGTCGTCAGAGTTAACAGTGACCGCGACTCTGGCTTGGTCTAGCTCAAAAATGGGATGGGCTAGGTAGGATGCCACATTGCCCAGTCGCTCATTGGAAGTCGGACAAACCTCAACGGTAACCTGGCGATCGCGCAACAACTCCACTAGGTCTGGATCTTGCACGGCTGACGTACCGTGGCCGATCTGGGTAATTCCCATCTGCTCAACGGCCATACGAATACTTTCCGGGCCCGTCATTTCGCCGGCATGAACTTTGACCCGCTTGCCTACGTCCCTAGCAAGATCAAAAGCAGGTTGAAACAGATCAGCAGGCCAGCCGACTTCATCCCCCTGCAGATCATAGCCAGAGACAATATCCAGCAATCGCGTTTCCTTCACCCAAGCGATCGCCTCTTCCACTCCGTGAGGACGCATCAACCCGACAAAGATACGGATGATGCAGTGGTGCGATCGCGCCCGTTCAAGTTCGGCAGCGATCCAGTCCCAAACCTGGGGCAACGAGGCTCCATGACGTGCCACCATAGATGGTGCAAAGTTCACCTCGGCATAACGGATATTTTGCTCAATCAAACTATCAACCACATCACGCATGACCTCTGCATAGCCACGGGGCGTTTGCAGCCAAGGGTGTATGTAGCGCCGAAATAGGTCTTGAAATTCCCCAAAGTGGGAAAATCGAAACCCTGCTTCATGCCAAGGGGGCTGCTTTGGCAATGACGTTCCAAAATGGTGGTTGTGCGCTGCCCGCAATGTTGACCAACGGGGAGCCCCTTCTAGATGCAAGTGCAATTCAGCTTTAGGCAGTTGAATGAGATTGTGCATGGGAAAATCCTTCGTCATATCTGACTGATACGCTCTTAGCTCGCAATTAAATAAAGCATCGAGATCAGATGTTGCTCGATCAGAGCATAAACCTCTAGCTAGAAGACCAGACCCTCTAGGCAAATTTTTGCGGAACCATACCACGATCCAGCAACATCGAGACTTGTCCATTCATGCGAAGGTCTTGCTGTTGCTCAGTAAGTTCTAGCTTAATATGCTGGAGCGATCGCCGAGTAGAATCGACGCAGCAAAAGCTACAACGCGGATAGAAAGGATTATTCCAGCAAAGGGCACAAAACTCTTATCCCTTTTGGGAAAAGAGTTTCAGACATAAACCATAGGTTTTCATAGGTTTCCTTGAGATGGGTTCCATAGCTTTTCCAGAGAGACAAAAATAGATAACTCCTCTACAGTAGAAATCGAACACAAAACAGAACATCAAAGTCTTGCTCAAGTAAGGATTCCTCTGGATACAACGTCTGGTTTTACTAAGAAGGTGATTGTCATCCGTTCTGGATTGCCATGAAAGCTTGGGCATGACCCCGATATAGCCTCCTTTTCAGGAGACGGTACAACGAGGGATCGAAGGCAGCATGTTCCAGTCATGAGTATTCAGCCAGATTTGATATGACCATCATCGGGCGATCGCCTTATCCCAAGACTTGAGTTCATGGCAAAGATATGTTGAACCAGTATACCCCTCATCATGCTTACGTTATGGTCAATATGACGACGTTGATGTGATAAGCCAACTAACGTAACAACGTTTTGGAGATTTTTTTGATGTTTGCAAACGCGATCGCTATTCTTTTCCGTCTGGATGAGAAAACCTGGCAAGGTCACTCTAATCCTTGGTGTTTCTGGACTCGCCTGACCGTCATACCGCTATTGTTTCTAGCTATTTGGAGCCGAGTCTGGATAGGTGAATGGGCCCTGGTATTTGTGGTGCTTGCCCTCCTCTGGAACTGGTACAACGCCCGTATTTTTCCTGTACCTAAATCCACCAAAAATTGGGCTTCGAAGAGCGTCTTTGGGGAACGCGTCTGGATTAACCGTCAGCAGGTGCCTATCCCCGATCATCATCGAATCTTTCCTAAAGCCCTAACCGGACTCTCAGTGGTCGGTCTGGCGATTTCTGTGAATGGTCTATGGGCTTTCAAGTTACCTTTTGTTCTCCTTGGGCTGATGCTGATGTACATCGGTAAACTTTGGTTCCTTGATCGCATGGTGTGGCTCTACGAAGATATGAAAAACACCACGCCAGACTATGCCAACTGGCTGTATTAAGCCCTCTTTTATTACTCTCGGGAAAAAAGGGTTGATATCAACCTATCTCGACATCAGATGATCAGGTTATCAGATTATATGTAGGGCTTGCTGAAAAAAGAGCAACAAACTGTAAGGCAGATGCTCA
>DATNRH010000025.1 GCA_036703605.1 Candidatus Obscuribacterales bacterium
TGCGAGCGATCGCCAAGGTATAGTCCACTGCTTCATCACTGCCTAAATCACTGGGGATCCAGCCCAGTCCACTAGCATTTTGGCGTACCCACTCAAACATACCAAAAATCAAAATCCAGTTAAAAACGGATATGAGAGCAATACGTTTAATCAGGTTTTTCGACAGCAGAGGCTCATTGGGAAGGCGCGGCTCGCGGTTCATTAGATTATAGGACTTAGGCTCAAAGGCTAGGGGAATCGTCATGGCAATCGAGTTCACCATATTCAGCCACAGCACCTGCAGAGACAAAATCGGTAAGATATCCCCCCGCCCTATGAGTACGCTTAACAAGATAGTCATTGACTCACCACCATTCACCGGCAAGATGAAGGCGATCGCCTTCATCAGATTACGAAAGACAGCTCGCCCCTCTTCCACAGCTGCTTCGATAGAGGCAAAGTTATCATCCGTTAGCACCATATCAGCAGCTTCCTTAGCCACCTCCGTCCCTGCTTTGCCCATAGCAATGCCAATATCTGCTTGCTTGAGCGCTGGTGCATCATTCACCCCGTCCCCAGTCATTGCCACCACATGACCGCGGGCCTGGAGGGCTTCCACCAACCGCAGCTTTTGCTCAGGCGCGACTCGGGCAAAGACCGTGCCATCTTGAACCGCATTGGCTAGCGTTTGGGTATCCATCTCCGCCAAATCCTTGCCCGTAAAGGACAAAATCGTGTCTTGAGAACTGAGACGCATCCGTTTGGCGATCGCTGAGGCCGTCACCTGATGATCCCCCGTGATCATTTTTACCTGGATGCCCGCTGATTTACAGGCCCGCACGGCGGCGATCGCTTCTGCTCTGGGTGGATCGATCATGCCTTGAAGACCGATAAATATCAATCCTGTTTGAATATCATCGTGATCAACGGTCTGCCCATGAGCCGGTTTATAGGCAAAGGACAGCACCCGTAAGCCCCGAGAAGCCATATGGTCAACCTGCTCAAAAATATGCTGAGGATCAATGGGATGAGTCGATCCATCGGCAGCCAAAACCTGTTGACAGCGCGATACAATTGCCTCCGTCGATCCCTTCACA
>DATNRH010000026.1 GCA_036703605.1 Candidatus Obscuribacterales bacterium
AAGAGATCGAGACCATCGGCGTCTGAGAGATTGAGATCGAGGAGAATGATATCGGGACGGGGAGAGGCGTCGTAGATACCTCGGTGATATAGAAAATCTAAGGCCTCCAGCCCACTGGTGATCGCCACGATCTGATAGCATCCTGAGGTTTCATTTAAGGTTGTTTCGATAATGTGATTGTGGTCTGGGTTGGCATCAATGACCAAAATCAATCGTGCAGGCGCGGCATCTATCATGGCGTTTTAGCGTTGAGGCTAGGGAGATCCGTAAGCTATTCATAACGGAAGATGAATGCGATCGCTCAAAATGCCAGGTTTTCTTATGGTTTGCATATGCTCTGGTCTGGATTGAATCTCCGATGATGAGCGCGCGCGATCGCTATACTGAAACCAGTTGTGACGTAGAAGGTGAGCCAATTCCGCCATGATGAACAGGATAGTGGTTGCTGGTGCAAGCCGCGGTATTGGTGCAGCCGTTGCCCAGCATTTAGAGCCCACGATAGACAATCTCATTTCTGTTTCCCGCACACCGTCGTTTTATGGCATGTGGATTGAAGCAGATCTATCAACGATGGCTGGGGTGAAACGGGTGGCTGAGGTGGTGGGCGATCGCCCTCTCGATGCCTTGCTGTATATGGGTGGCACATGGGAAACCCATGCCTTTACCCCCCAGTATCGTTTTTTGGACTGTTCAGACGACGATATGGTGCGCGTGCTCAATGTGAATTTGCTGGCTCCCATCCGCCTCATTCAAGCCCTGCTGCCTGCCTTGCAATGTAGCCAGAATCCGAAAATTATCCTGATGGGATCGCTCTCCGGGCGCGATAATTTTTCGGGACGGGAAGTGGCGAACTCTGCTTCTAAGTTTGGCCTGCGGGGCGTGGTTCATGCTCTGCGAGAAGAGCTGCGGCCGTCGCGGATTGGGGTGACGGTGATTAATCCTGGCAACGTGGGTACACCGGAAGTGATGGCAGATTTAGCGGCTAACGCGCTGGTGGGCGGCGAGGCGGTGCCGCTTAGCGATCTACTCACTGTGATCGACTGTGTGCTGGCTCTATCCCGCGCAACCTGCATTAAAGAGATTGACCTGCCGGCCATGGGCGGAGAGGGTGCCTAAATGCTTGCGCTGACCTTGGTTCCGCTCGGCTCCTCGGCTGAGACCCTTGAGCGGCAGCGATCGCCCCACCTGCGGCCCTGAAGCGTCACTCTAGAGGAGCGAGTTCAACCGTAATTAGACCGTTAGGCGTTGTTCACATTACGTTTTCTGTCAATGGGGGCGATCGCTACAGGTTAGCCATCGGAGCGGGCATTCTAAGCGTAAGAGATACATGGATCTTGCCTAGGGATAGGTTAGCCGTTGTGTCTTATCCGCTGTAACGAGCCGTTATCGAAACTGGTTAGGTGATCTATGCAGAAATTTGAATGGACAGATAGCCTGAGTGTTGGTGTTCCTATGATTGATATTCATCATAAGGAATTAATCACGGCGTTTAATGATCTATCGGATGCGATTGAGCAAGGAACCGGAGCCAGCTATATCAAAAAGCTGCTGACGTTTCTCAAATATTTTACCGAGTGGCATTTTGAGCAAGAGGAAAGCTGTGCTGCCAAACATCGCTGTGCCATCGGCGAAACCAATCAACAAGCCCATCACAGATTTTTGCAGATCTTTAGCGATCTACGGATTGAGTATCGAGACAGCGGTGCTAGTGAAGCGATCGCCCGCAAAGCCCATGCTCAGCTAGCCGATTGGTTGGTAAACCACATTATGACCATTGATACTCAAATTGGCACCTGTGTGCGTCATTCCTTAAAAAATCAATCCTCCTAGAGGCGAGGGATCTCATTTAGAAGGGTGTTGCTGAATCAGGGTATGAACCTCTAGCAGAGGCTCTGAAACTCCGTGCAACATCTTGTGGAATCATCCTACAATTCAGCAACGCCTTTAGACGAATGGATAGCGATCGTGGGAAATGGGTAGATGAGTGGTAGCACGTCTCATGTTGGTGAATGCTGTTCAATCTGTTGCATGGCAGTATTGTCAGCGCTTTGGTGACTCGTGCCATGCCCGAGCCGCCAAAACCTTGATGGCGATTGCTATGGTTTTGAGTTTAATCGTTGTTGAGGTTACCTAGGAGAGGCGATCGCCCTCGCCTTATTTTGATCCGTCTATGGGTGGTTTTGCTGAGACATAGATGCATTTTCTAATCCCTGTTCATAAACGCGTTGTAAAGACGCGTCAGCAAACTCTAGCCGAACTCCACAGCTATCGTTATCAAGCTGCTGAGATAGATCGCTTAAAATCTGTTGTGCCGTGTGGGCAGAAATATAGTGAGGTGCAGTTATTGGGTTAGCCTCTTGGGAAGATGGAGTATGCAACGAGGTAGGTTGAGCAGAAACGCTTTGCTGAGGGGCAACACTGGGTTGATCCATGGATCCTAAAGCGTTAGATTGAGCCTGATGGAGAGGTTGAGATTGAGAGGGTACAGATGTATCTGAAGGAAAGCCTTCGACGCGATCGCTGATCGGCGTTATCACAGGCTGCCCATCCTGCCCAAAATCAATACTGGCTAGTGGTTTAGGATTCGTGCCCACCTGCTCAATTACTAGCTTCTCGCGCCGAACTGGAACTTCCACTATTTGAGTTTCCACAACTTTGCGAATGATCACCTCACCGACCTTACGCCGCTGGCGATCGCTGACAATTCGTTCTTCAAGCAGTTGAATAGGCTTGATCTCTCTGACAATCTCTTGACCTGTTTCAGGCGTTAAGGTTTTCGGTGACGATGGGCTTGGCATCTCTTCAGGAGGTGCTGCTGGATTGCGAACGATGTCTGGTCGATTTACAGGGGCAGGAGGACGAATTGGCGCAGTTGAAACACTATCTAGAGGCGCAAAGGATTCTAAGGCCCTAGACGACTCCAACGGAACAGACGATTCTAAGGACACGGATGACTCTAGGGGGCCAGACGACTCCAATGCCCCTTTTTCCCAGGTTTGCTGAGCCGAAGCTGGTTTTGGGGTAGATCGTCTTGAGGGCGATCGCCGAATCACGCCGGTTGGATCAAAGCTAGGAAGGGCTATCAGTTGCGATCGCGTTAATCCGTTGAGATAGACTCGTCGGGCTGCCCGATCCACCTGAAACCATTCTGAAGGAAGCAGAACATACTTTTGTGAAGAGTGCTCCAGATAGACGGTCAAGTAACTTGAAAGACCAGTTTCGTCTGTTAAGACCTCTCCTGCCGTACCCACTCGTTCCTGAGGATTACTATACACGTCGAGCTGTTCGACATTAATGTCCCCGAACTTTCTACGATAACTGTCATCTAAAGGGCTTAAGGGTGTTAAATTCATAATAGTTACGTGTTTGTATTGAAATTAAGGGAATTGATTGAGTATTGATCGAATTTAAAAGGAGAGACTGTGGATGCGTTATACACCCACAGTTCATCCATCTCCTATTCCTAGGTTATTTCTAGCTGCCTTTGGGTTGCCCATCCCTAGGGAAAGGGACGAACAGTAACATCCTTACTCTGGGCAGATCCCTAGAATGGGAGTGTCAGCCTTACCGCGTTGTGCGTTGGACACGGGAATCACGTGAGTTATGAGGATCGGTAGCATCTCGATCAGTAGCTTGATCTTCGCTCGTTGCCTTCCGATCAACATCCAAACGCTCTTTACGCAACGTTTTCTGAGCATCTACCGTATCGCGATCTACGACCTTCCGGACATCAACTTCTTCAGTAACAACGGTATCCTTGTGGATATCTGCTGTTTCTTCATAGACTTCCACACGGGCTACCTCACCTTCCCGAAAGGCATCTTTGCCGGGAGTTACGGCTTGTCCAGCATTGCTAGGTGTGTTTCGCTCAATTACGACTCGTTCTTCGGACACAGGAACGGATACATTAGCTTGCTGGGTTTCAACATGCTTACCTACCGAAACCTCTCCCTTTTTCTGACGAAGCTTATCGGCAATCAAACGCTCTTCGTGCAGTTTTAGAGTACCGTGAGACTTATCATTTAGGTTGTAAAGATCAGGATCTCGATCGTACTGAGAAGCGTTCCCTGTGCGAGCGCTGGCATCCGCAGCTGCACGCTTAGCTACACCAGGCTCAGACATACCGTCTCTGCCTGCCCCGTTTTGAGGACTATATACGCCTCGCACGCGGTTTTCGTAATCAGAGTCTACTACCATGT
>DATNRH010000027.1 GCA_036703605.1 Candidatus Obscuribacterales bacterium
TAAGCTTCTCTGCCTGATCATCTGACAGACCCAACTGGTTAGCCTGATTGTAGATGCTGACCAGCTTATCCTTCTTGGTGCGGCGCTCCTTCATCAAGTCCTGACCATTAGCCATCCAATAGTCCATACGCTTCTCAAGCATACGTTGAGCGTTTTCACGATCCTTTACACGGTTGTCGGTGATCTGTTGAGCAGCACCACCAATAGCTGCACCAAGATAAAATGCCATTACTTCTTCCTCCGAGACATAAGCCCCTGCGTTACTTCCTCAACTTCTTCCTGCTCTTCCAGCTTGTCTTCCACCTTAGGAGGTAGAGACTTAGCTGCCTTCACAGCAGTCTTGATCATCAAGGGATCAGGTGAATCATCACCGTCGCCTTCTAGTCCAGTGTTAACTTCCACTCCAACCTCACGGGCCATTTGAACAAGGGCCTCGTGCAGCACAGGGGCGATGAGTACAGCAACGTCAATAGTATGGATGCCGTTTCCTACACCGCCCATTGTCAGAATCTGTACAAAGGAAGTGACAGGGAAACCCTGCTCCAACAGATCGATGATCCTACCAGCCTTCTTGGGGTCAGTGATCTTGGGCATGTAGTATTCGATAGCACCTTCCACAGTAGGGTACTGAGGAGGACGCTGCCACGGGCGAGAGCCTAGCTTAGATGTAAGCCCCTGACCCGGCACGGGTGCAATGGGTAGAACGTCCTTCATTACTGTACTCCTGCTTTCTCACGGATGAAGCGCACGTAGTTTGCAATGTAATTGAGTGGGCTTTCATCTTTAGTGTTTGACGTAGGCTTGGTCACAGGCTTGCGCCGAGCCATGATGCCCCGCACACCGTCATCAACCATGTCATCAATTGCCTCATTCGGAGCTTCACTCTCCTGCATAAGATCATTGATGTTCTGTATAGCCAAACGCATTGGTTCGTTATTCATTTACGTGTCCTTTGATTATAGGAAGCTCAAGCCGTAGTCGATCAGCTTGCCAGCGCCTGCAGAGAGAATATCACCGACCAGACCACCGATAGCGGCAGAGGATTGGGTGT
>DATNRH010000028.1 GCA_036703605.1 Candidatus Obscuribacterales bacterium
CGTGAAGGCTTGATTCAGCAATTAATTATTACTAAAGTGCCAATCCTTATAGGCACAGGAATTCCACTTTTTAGTTCGCTTCCTCACGATGTCAGATTACATCATCTTGAGACGCGACAGTTTGAAAACGGCTTGGTGCAAAGCAAATACGAGGTGATCGAGGATGCCGCATAATCGGGTCGAGGAGGGTATTGAACCCTCCCCTCCTTGACCTAATTAGCTGGTTGAGGTGTGGGTATAGCTATTGATGTACCTGCCATTCTTGCCAATCACTGAGAATGGCTCACAAGGTACACAGTATTTAGGATCTTAGGTAAATTGTAAAAGCCTTTGCCTGAAGAGTAATGTAAAGCAACCTTCATCGGGGAGATGCTTATGAACAAAGTGGCTGTATTTGGTAATGCTGGAGGCGGAAAGTCTACACTCAGCAAACGTTTAGCAGAAATAACTGGTTTGCCTATGGTCGCTTTAGACCTTGTGAAGTATAAACCTGGCGGTGGAGAAATATCCTTTGAAGAATATAAGGCAATTCATGATCAACTCCTTCAGAAAGAACAATGGATCATTGATGGATATGGATCATTAGATACGGTATGGGAACGACTAGAGGTTGCCGACACCTTAATATATTTAGATATGCCAGTTCTTCAACATTATTGGTGGGTAACAAAGCGATTTTTGAAAGGCTTTTGGGTTCCACCGGAAAGTTGGCCCGAGAACAGTCCACTGCTAAAAGGTACAATGAACAGCTACTATACGGTTTGGCTGTGCAATCAGAAGCTCACTCCAAAGTATCGGGAGTATGTACATAAAGCTAAGAAAAGCAAGCGAGTCTATCATCTTCGGTCGCCTAAACAGGTGAAAGATTTTTATCGAGTTATTGAACTAGAATTCACACAATAAAGGTTATTTGTGGTGTTCCAAAACCTCAAACAGCTATCCGCTGTTCCAAATCTACATAAGAGGTTGCCTATCCGATGAGGTTGAGGGGCAATAGTGTGTGCTCCAACTACACATCACGGCAGTGGACTACCGCAACCCGCTAGTGCTGAGTTTGAGGTTACTTTCTAGCGCTACATTTTGCCGTTAGCCATTTGAACTTTTGCATAGTGCTTCGGAATAGTGCATTAACCCAAAATGTAAGCTCCCCATCACGATCGCCAACGGCAGCATGAAGAGGGGGATCATCCCCAAACCTAACCCATTGGCTAGCCAACCTATACCGGTAGGAATGAGAGCCGCTCCAACGCTGGCGGCACTCGTGGCAAAACCAATAGCCGCAGGAACAAGGGCTTCTGGCAAACATTTTGGCATCAGCCAGATGATGGCGGGAAAGATCGCCGCCAGGGCAAAGCCAATTAACGGCAGACTCAACCCCTGATCGGGTAACTGCCACCAGGCCAGCAACCCGATCGTGAGCAGTATGAGGGACATGCTGATGGTGCAGATGGCTCCCAGCGATCGCAAAAAGTAACCCAGCATGAAGCGTCCTAGGGTGAGTCCCATCCAGTAAGCGCTCACGCTGTATCCCGCCACCAGCGGAGGGGTTGAGCGGGCAATGACCTGTACGGAATAGGCCCAGTTACTGAAGGAGGCTTCGATGCCGACATAGACCAGTAAGAACGCCCCAAATAAAAGGACTAGTGGCGTTTGGAGGGCTTGCCTGAAATTGCCCCAGGACGGAGATTGCCCAGTCGATGGCGGCTTTAACAGCGGTGGGTAGCGATAGAGTAGAGCACTGAGCACCCCCACCAGCAACAGGCTGATGAGTCCTGCCAGCACTCCATAGACCTGCCGCCAGCTCATGCCCAGGGCTAACAGGGTGGTGGCGATCGCAGGCCCTGACAGGGCTCCAATGCCGTAGAACCCGTGCAGCATACCAATTAAATGGGCAGTGTGGGAATCTTGCACAATGACAGTATTCACCCCGGCATCAATCAGCCCAATGCCCAGCCCCAAAAGAGTGCCGGTAGCCACCATCAGCCACCAGGCAGGCGATAGGGCATAGGTCAACAGCGCCAGTACCAGTAGACTGGCGGCTAACAGAAGCATGCGTCCCAACCCCAATCGACTACTCACCCAACTGCTGGTGAGGGCCGCCATGATGTAGCCACTAATCTGGCTGACAAAGAGCAGCGTGACCGTGGCAGGGGTGAGGTTGTAGGCTACCAGAATAGACGGCAGCAGCACACCTAATCCTGCTTCAGCAATGCCAATGGCAATAAAGGCGTAGAAGTAAATGGCCACTCCAATCCAGAGGGGAGCTAACGGCTTGTGATGTGGCTTTGTAGGCGATCCCATGGCAATACTTCTGGGGATGAAGGAAAAAAACAGTGACTAGGAGCTGAATGGCTACGGCAGCCGGCTGAACGCCTTGGCGATCGCTAAAGAACCCCAGTTCCTAGGATGGAAAACCTTCAAACGATGCTTCAAAGCCATGACCGTCTGGAGAAGCGCACATAATGCCCGCTTGCATCGTATCGCCGGGTAGGTAGGTTAACCTGAACAGCTTGTATTCTGAAGTATCATCTCGGTAAGCGATGTGGATGGCTTCCTGGCGACGTTCGACTCGCAGGTGGAGAACGTCAGGCGGGTTGGGTAGGGGCATCATCGACCAGTCGGAATAGTCGTGGGTAACGACGGCGCTCAGATTTTGGACTCCATCGACAAACTCAATCCCGGTTTTGATCCAGTGGTTTTCATCTATCCGCAGCATAATCCCGGCCTGGTCATAGAGATCGGTGTAGTTCCCGCGAATGCCGACCTCCATGACAAAATCGGTGCTGAAGGTATCGAAGTAAAAATGGCCAGTGTCACGAATGAAGCCGTAGTGGGTCGTCCGCCAAAAATCTGTCTTGGGAGCGGTTTTAACGATTAGTCGATGGCCTGAATAAGACCATTCAGGCGGTTCATTGAGCCACTGCATGGGATACCTCAGGTATAGATGTATGATTGGGCAACGTAACCGTGACGGTTGTGCCACCGCTAGCTGAAGACGCAATCTGCAATGTTCCGGCGTGGGCTTCGATAATTTGCTGCACGATGGCCAGCCCCAGCCCTGTGCCCGTAGCCTTGGTGGTATAGAACGGTTCCGTGAGTTTGGGCAACTGTTCTGCAGAAATGGGGATACCACCATTGTGAATCTGGAGACACATGCGATCGCCCCCAATAACTTCAACGCTGATGTCAATGCGATCGCCGTCGGAAACCGCTTCACAGGCATTGGTCAGCAAATTGATCAGCACTTGTTTAAGCTTGTCTGGATCTGCGGTTAAGGTGACTGGGGTATGGCTATGCCAGAATTCCATCTGACGATTCAGCGTGACAGGATTGCAGTGCAAGCCATCCAGCGTCTCAGCTACCAGTTGAATGAGGTTAACCTCCTGAAGCTGTAAGGTTTTGGGTTTGGCGTAGAGCAGAATTTGATTGAGTAAGCGCTGCAGGCGTTCGCTGTCTGCCAGGGCCAGAGCTAGGCGTTCCCTGGCTGGTGCGGAAAGATCCTGGCGCTGGCAGTAATCTAACCATATCCAGAGGGTAGTTAGTGGATTACGAATTTCGTGGACAATGCTGGCTGCCAGTGCCCCGACGGTTGCCAGGTGCTCTTTTTCAGCAAGCTGCTGTTGTAGCGATCGCATTTCCTTTTCATAACGGGCCACTTCAGCAGAGAGTGCCTGTTCACGCCTGTTCATGCATGGTATAGACACTACCAAACCTCGGCTAAGTTCATTAAACGGGCGATCGCTGTCTCGGTGGCTTGTTGCTGCATCTCGCCTCCCATACCCTGATAGGGCACCTCAACATAGTCCACCTCTTGAATGCCCAGAAAATTTAGGATGAACTGGAGGTAAGGCACACAAAAATCCATGGACCCTGCTGGAGTTTCAAGAGCATAACTGCCAGTGCGAGAACTGATAATGAGCGCTTTCTTTTCGGTGAGTAAACCATTAAAGGTGGATGTATCGCGGTTGTAATCAACGGTGCGACCCATGCGAATAACATTGTCAAAGTAGGCTTTCAGATGGGCCGGAATGCCAAAGTTATACATGGGGACTCCGAGCACCATGCGATCGCATCCATACAGTTCAGCAATCAGGGCATCTGATTCTGCTAAAAGTGCCTTGGTGTCTTCCGTTTGGTCTTGTGCCGGAGTCTGATTGGCGGCCACCCAATCGGCTGTAATCAGGGCAGGAGGTTGTTGTCCTAAGTC
>DATNRH010000029.1 GCA_036703605.1 Candidatus Obscuribacterales bacterium
CAAAAGAAGGGCTCGGTAAATGCGATTGCATTTAAGAACGAATTATTTCGCCTTTGTGTGCTTGCCTATCATGCGAAGCAAGACGGCGCGTTCAAGCGTATAGAGATCCGTAATCCGGCGAAGAAAAGCGCGGCGTTAGCAGACCTAGTGTATGAGGCGGAGTGTATTGCGATCGGAGCTTCTACAGGCGGTCCCGTTGCATTGCGGGAGGTGCTAAGCGACCTACCCGTAAACGCTCCTCCCATCGTCGTGGCGCAGCATATGCCAGTAAATATGGGACCATCGATTCTGCGGGGGCTAAGTAGCAGTTTGTCGAGTCCAGTTCGCATGGCTGATGATGGCGTTGCCTTGGAGCGGGGAGAAATTTACTTGGCACCACCATCAGTAATTACTTCAGTTGTGCGGAGGCTAGGTCGCCTCGTATTCCGCCACGAAGTAGAACCACCGGACGCAACTTTGACTCCCATGATTGATCCCCTAATGCAGTCGATCGCGACGACTTGTAAGAGCAAGGCTGTGGGCGTGATTCTTACCGGGATGGGCAAGGATGGCTCAGAGGGTTTGCTTGCTATGAAGAACCAGGGGGCGTGGACTATTATTCAGGATGAGAAGACATCTGTTGTATTTGGTATGCCGAAGCAGGCTGTTCTAGTGGGAGCGGTTTGTGAAGTCGCTCCCTTGCCGTCCATTCGTGAGCGTATGCTATTAGCTTCTGCTAAAAAACAGAGCGTAGCCTAAAGGTTCTTGACCCAACCCTTCTCTATTGCACCCTCAATTAACATAGTCACGTAAGGCCAGAGCTTAGGGGCGTTGGCCTGTATTTCCCCCATACGTCCCATGACCTGGGTTCGGGTAATGCCGTTCTCTCGCCAGGTACCACCGCCACTATAGTAATTCAGCATGAAGGGATTAATCCTATCGATCGCCCGTGCAAAGCGCGCTTCAGCCGTCTTGCCCTCTTCAAACTCTTGCCACAGTTGCCAGATCTCTTTGCCCTGCTCATCAGGTAGCATGGAAAATATACGTTTGGCAGCCTCAACTTCACGCGCGGATGTATCGTCATGCCCCGCTTCATCATAGCAGTAGGTGTCGCCAGCATCGATTTCGACAAGATCGTGAATCAGTGCCATTTTAATGGTGTAAAGCTCGTCAATGGGCTGGTCTGCATGCTCTTT
>DATNRH010000030.1 GCA_036703605.1 Candidatus Obscuribacterales bacterium
GATAAACGAGAGTAGGGCAGCACACTCTACCCCAATGCCAACCCATATCAGTCGGTTTGCTGTCCAGTTGAGGCGCAAGACTGAGACCCATTCGGATCGACAGGCAAACAAGTTGCCAACTTGGCAGGCGACAATGACGGCTAATGTGACAGTTGTAGCTTGACGATAGATAGCCTCGATCGCTGGATCAGCCGTGTGGTTCAAAATCATCGGGGTGACAGTTTGCAGATCGGCTAGAGAATAGCCATAGCTCCACCAAACCATAAAGAACCCTAGCATGGATAAACTCGCTTCAATAATACCCAAAAAGCCATAGGCCCTGAGTAAGAGAGAACGATTGAGCAGAAACTCCTGTTTTTTACGAGGAGGACGCGACATGATGCCTGTTTCAGGAGCTTCTGCCCCGAGGGCCAGGGCCGGCACCATGTCAGTTCCTAAATCCACGGCCAAAATCTGTAAAATGGTCATAGCCGGTGGAATCTTCAGCGCCACCATCGCTAAGAACGGCGTAATTTCTGGCACATTAGAGGCCAGGATATAGGTCATAAATTTGCGAATGTTCTGATAAATGGCGCGTCCCTGCTCCACAGCACTGACAATTGTGGCAAAGTTGTCATCGGTCAGCACAATATCGGCCGCTTCTCGGGCCACATCGGTGCCATTCATGCCCATAGCAATGCCAATGTGGGCTGCTCTTAGGGCAGGGGCATCGTTGACGCCATCCCCGGTGACGGCCACAATTTCACCCATATCTTTGTAGGCCTGCACTAAACGCAGCTTATGTTCGGGAGACATGCGGGCAAAGACCAGGGCAGAACGGTATTTTAAAATCTGCTGCAACTGAGCATCAGACAGGTGTCCCATGCCATCGCCGGTGACAACTCGTACCCGATCATGGGGATGATCGTCGTTCCCAACTAGCCCAATCTTGCGGGCGATCGCTTCTGCTGTTAGCCCATAATCTCCCGTCACCATGGTCACCTTGATGCCAGCTTGATGGCACTGGGCGATCGCGCCCTGCACTTCAGGACGGGGTGGGTCAAACATGGCAATTAATCCGATAAAGATGAGATCCTGTTCTAACTCTTGGGCCCGCAGGGTGAGCAATGAAGCATCGCCGCGCCGGGCTGCTAATCCCAATACCCGAAATCCTTGCCGTGCCAGCCCATCATTGGCAGCAATCACGTCCTCTTCCTCTAGCGCCTCAATGCTACCGTTCCGCAGCATCCAATGGCAATGACGCAGTACTTCTAGGGGGGCACCTTTGGTGATCGCGAGATTGGGCTCTGATGCTGTCCAAAGATCTGAGGATTGCCAGTCTAGCACCACGGTCATCATGCGTCGTCGGGAATCAAAGGGTACCTCTCGCAGTCTAGGAAACTGTTCTTGTAGGGCATGGAGGTTTAACCCTGCCTTAGCTGCTGCTACTAATAAGGCTGCTTCTGTTGGGTCTCCAATTTCTTGCCAGCGGCTGGGCGAAGGATGAATGAGTCGGGCGTTAGAACAAAGAGCCGCACCAGTTAACAGCAGACGAACGTTCCATGCGGCGGCAAAATCAGCAGGCATTTGCACTCTGCCGATGGTGGGGTCGTAGCCTGCTCCTGTAACATCTATTAAATGAGGAGAA
>DATNRH010000031.1 GCA_036703605.1 Candidatus Obscuribacterales bacterium
CTGAAACATGGCTTCACCCTGCCAGATGGGTTCTTTGGGAACCTCTATCTTGTCTGCCACAAACCCGTAGTACGGCATGAACACACGTACATCATGACCCATCTTGCGCAGCACCTTGGGTAATGCGCCCACTACATCTCCCATGCCGCCGACTTTCGCGATCGGTGCAGCTTCGGCTGCCACAAACAAAATTCGCATCGTGTATCGAGGTTCCTTGAGATATACCGTTAGTGATCAAGTCTAGTGGGCTGTGGCCGCTGTGCATAGTCGCGATCGCAATTCCGTTTAGGATGCCGCCAGACAGGTGATTCTCCGGTGTTTTGATCCCACTCATGCTAAAGGCTAAGCCTCACATCCGGCGATCGCCCTCAAATGCCGAACCCCTAGCTTGCTAACGCACCGTAGACATCATAATCGCCCATCCATACCGCCGCGAGCAGCCGCATTCCCCGTTCACTCAAGACCACCTCCGAGGGCAGACATTGCACATCTCTGGCACTGCCACCCGCCGCCATGATGACATCCTGCATCCATAGACCACAGGGCTCAGGATGATTCTCATGCCACAGCACATAGTCCAACCGAGCGCAGGAAGCGGCATCCAACCGAGCATGGAGCAATTCGTAGAGCGACAGGTGAGTGCGTTGCTCCACGCCTCCCAGCACCTGACGCATATACCAAGCCGCTTGGCGCAGGGGTAGACCATTGAGGCGCTGATGCAGACAGTCCAGCAAACGGGGCACAAAGTCGATACCCAAGTGATCATGGAGGACAGCGATCGCTTGGTCGTGATCTACAGCGGAAATGGGGCTCAAATCCGCATCCCAATCCACCTCTGGATAAACTTGCTTTAGTAACTGATAGGCACGATCGCTCAAGCTCCATTGCCCCGTAGACGCATCGACACTAAAGTCTTCTCCGGGAGTGGCACCGATAGCCACTAGAATCTGGAATAGCTCAACGGCTTGCTGCGAAGAAATTGGATGCATAAAAGCCCCGGCAGTTATCAATATCTCAATAAAACTTAATACGAGGAACCTACTTTAACGGTATCGGCTTCCCAGTCATTCCGTTGTATGCTGTGTGACGGTTTGATCATCCCTAGGGCAGTGTCCTTCGCTAGCCCCCTGCTTTCCTTCAACGGAGTTCAAGAGTCCATGCCCTTCCCATCTGACTTTAAGACCCAGCTCATCTCTGCCAGCGATCGCCTCTTTTCCTTGCTCGATCGCTTTCAGCAGGTACGCGCCTTGGTGGTGGGTGATTTAACCGTGGATGAGTTTGTCACCGGTCAGGTCGAACGGCTGTCGCGGGAAGCGCCGGTCTTGATTTTACGCCATGAAAGCACGCGTCAGGTGCCGGGCGGTGGGGCCAACGCCGTCTATAACCTAGCAGCTCTGGGAGGACAGGTGAAAGCGGTGGGGCTGGTGGGCAACGATTCCCAAGGGCAAGCGCTCCGGCAGATTTTTGAAGCAGCCCAAATTGACACGACGGGTATTTTGGTGGACGGCGATCGCCCCACGGTAACCAAAACTCGCATTTCTGGCCATGCCCGGCAGTCGGTGACCCAGCAAATTGTTCGCGTTGATCGCAAATCCGATGCCTTACCCCCAGCAGATCTTCAGCACCAGCTTGCCGACTACATTCGCCAGCAGCTTGACCAGGTAGACGTGGTTGTTTGCTCCGACTATGGCGACGGCACCCTCACCACACCGGTGATTCAGGCTGCCCTACAGCATCCCTTGAGCGTTGTAGATACCCAGGTGGATCTCCATCGCTACCCAGGAGCCACCATTTTTACCCCCAACCTGCCCGAAGCCGAACAGGCAGCTGGGTATGCGATCGCCACCCCTGAAAGTCTTCAGCAAGCCGGTCAAGACCTGCTGACTGTAACCCAAGCTCAATATATGTTGATCACCCGAGGAGAGGAGGGCATGAGCCTCTTTTCTCCCCACAGTGCCGAGCAAAGCATCCCGGCCTTCAACCGCACCGATGTATTTGATGTAACAGGGGCAGGAGACACCGTTGCAGCCGCCCTGGCCCTAGCCCTAGCCCTAGGGGCTACCCCCTGGGAAGGCGCTTTGCTGGGCAATCTAGCCGCAAGCATCGTCGTCCGTCAATTTGGCAC
>DATNRH010000032.1 GCA_036703605.1 Candidatus Obscuribacterales bacterium
GCGATGGGTTTTGGCAATTCAGTCGGCACAGGTTGAGCAGTCCCATTTTGATCGATTCCATGAACCTCGTGATCTACTGGTTCACTATCGTTAGGTGAAGCAACAAATGGACGGGCAGGTGGGCGCAGCGGTGGCGCAGATGCGGCAGGTTCGTCTTCCGGCATGGCTGGTTTTGGATGCTGCTCCGGTGGCTTGGGTGCATCAGAGGCGGTGGAGTGATGCCGACGGATTTCTAGAATCTGCTGCTTCTTAACAGGCTTGCGGGCACCTAGAGGCTTGGCAGCACTAGCGGTGGCGCTCCCTCCAGTGGTTGGGGAGGGGGCGGGACGACTAGAGGAGGAGTGAGTGACGGGGCGACGCTCAGCGGCGCTACGAATTTGTGTCGCCTCTGCTTCCGTAATCGTACTGCTGTGGCTTTTGACTGCGATATTGAGTTCGTCGCAGTAGGCTAAAATGTCTCGATTTTCCAAATTCAACTCTTTCGATAGCTCGTAAATTCTAACTTTTCCGTTATTCATCCACTCGTTCCTCTGCGTACCACCTAGTTGTTACATAGCGACCTACCGCTTTCTACGAAACTGCATAGTTAGATCGTAACGAATGCTGCACCATCGTGATTCACTCTGTCAGGACGTCATGTCACTGGTTGATGAAACATTTGTGCAACTATGCCGGCCTATCATAATCCAGCTTAGGGCAACTGCACTGAAACGGCCCACTAGGGCCGTGATGTAGACCTCTCGCGATCCACGTCATGATGGAGCTATAGCGGCACTCTAATGACTGCGTAAGCTTGTTTAGTTATGACAGTGGGTCAGTGCCATGACATCTGACGACGAGAGAACTATGAGGAAAGCTGACCGGAAGCATGAACCTGTAGGCTTCATAAGCAATATGCTTAAAGATATCGATCCCTTGCATCCATCGATTGTTGCCATGTCATGGGTGCCATGCAATCTTTGATGTTCCACGGTGATCTGTAATCGTACAAGGTACCTAAGAAGCTAAGGAGCTTAAGATTTTAGGAGCTTGATGACGGGGATCTATCTGTGCCCATGGATTGAGCAGCAGTGTTGTGGGATAGACGCTGCCACAATACCTGATAGATCGTATCAGGAACAGTAGCTTTAAGCGATCGCCCTAAGCGGTCTTTACGTTGAGCTGCTTTAAGGCAGTCTGAAGATGGGCAAAGATAGGCGGAGCGCCCCATGCCCTGATCTAATTGTACTGTCCGAGATGGATAAACTCGGACAATTCGCCAGAAATACTCTTTTTGATCAACTTTTCGACAACTGATGCAGCGGCGATCGTTGGGCTTCATCGCGATGGTGCACTACGGTATGGTGCTCTACGGATCTTGAACTTGGGTCACCTGCCCCTCGCAGATTTAGGCGATGGATGTTCTAGGCGATCGCCTATAAAACACCCAGGCAGGTGACGGATGTTGGCAGGTTTAGGGCTGGGGACGCTCTGTGGCAGAGGCTTGCTCAACACCAAACCCATCAGCACGGGAGGATTCTAAATCGGCATCATCATCCGCTGCCATCTCGTCATCCTCTAGATCGTTCTCTACATCACTGATGTCTGCAGCAGCCTCCGCAGGGGCGGACTCATCGAGATCAGCATCAGACGCGTCGTTGAGGGCGATCGCTGCTTCAGAGTCTTGATCTTCCTCCATCTCATCGTCATAGTCTTCGTACTCTTCATCCTCCGCGTCTAGCTCGGCTTGACGAGCCTGACGAGCCTCCAGCAGTTCTTGCATTTTCAAATTTTCGGCATCGTAGTCATAGCGAGCCGTGTCTTTGATGTCAATTTTCCAGCCGGTAAGCCGGGCTGCTAAGCGGACATTTTGTCCCTCTTTGCCAATGGCAAGGCTGAGCTGATCCTCCGGAACTAGGACATGGGCCTGGCGATCTTCCGAGTTCATTAGCCGCACTTCATCGACCCGAGCTGGGCTGAGGGCATTGGCAATATAGGTAGCGGGATCGGGAGACCAGCGGATCACGTCGATTTTCTCGCCCCGTAGTTCATTGACCACCACCTGAATGCGAGAGCCCCGAGCCCCAATGCAGGCTCCCACAGGATCCACATCTCGCTCTAGGGTGTCTACCGCAATTTTGGTGCGAGGACCCACCGATCGCGATGGCGGTGTCGCTTCTCGGGCCACGGCCACAATCCGCACCACTTCATCTTCAATTTCGGGCACTTCGTTGGCAAAGAGGTAAACCACCAGACCCGCATCTGCGCGGGATACCAAAAGCTGGGGGCCGCGATGTGACCCTTCCGACACCCGCTTGAGGTACACCTTGAAGGTTGCATTGGCGCGATAGTTATCGTTGGGGAGTTGATCGCGCTTCAGCAGTTCAGCTTCCACATCGGGCTGCCCGAAGCCGCTGTTGACGGCCATGATCACCGACTGCCGTTCAAACCTCAGTACCCTGGCTTGCAGGACGGTGCCTTCTAGATCTTTAAATTCATCTTGAACAAGCTTGCGCTGCTGATCCCGCAGCTTTTGGGCTAGCACCTGCTTGGTTTGAATAGCGGCCATGCGCCCAAACTCCCCTTGCTCCGGGGTCACATCAAGCACTACCGTATCGCCAAGCTGAGCTTCAGCCGCTACTTCTTGTACCTCTTGCAGGGCGATTTGATGATCGGGGTTGGATACGGCTTCGGCAATGGTCTTGGTGGCTAATACTCGAAATCCTTCTTCTTCGATATCGAGCTCTACCTCGAAATTATTGAAGTACTCTTCATCAAAATGAGCATCATCCGGACGATTGGTGCGGCGATAGCGTTCATACCCTTTCAGCAAGGCTTCACGCAGAGCTGTTTGCACGGCGTGCTTGGGTAGGTTGCGCTCCCGACTGATGCTATCAATCATCTCCTGTAGTCCAGGAAGATTGACCATAGACATAGATATAGCCTCCGGTATTCAGGGGTGAGTAGGACGAGAAAGACAGGGTCGATGGGGTGGGCGATCGCCCTTCATAAGAACATGACTAGGGATTGAGGACTGGAGAATCACGGCTTATTCACTGCCTGCATCGCTGAGTTGAACGGTTTGCACGAGGTGGCGAGGAATCGCGATCGCCCGTCCCTTTTGGTTAATGTGAATACACTCCTCGTCTCGTTCAATCAGATTGCCTGAAAAACTTTTGTGTCCTTTATAGGCTTCGGTCAACATTAGGCAAACCGGAAACCCTTTAAAGGAGATGAACTCGCGATCGGTGGTTAGCGATCGCGAAATGCCTGGACTGGAAACCTCCAAAACGTAGGCATCGGGAATTAATTCAGAGGCATCTAAGCTCGCTTCAACGGCCCGGCTCATGCGTTCACAATCATCTAAGCTGGTGTCTTGGGATAGGTTGCGAATATCCAGGCGCAGCACCGGTGGACTTTGATTGGTGTAAAACACCGCAGTGACCAACTCTAGCCCGAGGGAGTCTGCGATCGGAATCGCCAAGTCGAGGATGTGTGGAGTGAGGGGATGCGTCATCGTAACGGCAAAAACCAATAGAAAACCAGCGAATCATGAGCGGGGTCGTCCTAGACTCTAGATCACATCGTCGGCAAAGGCGTTCTATAGCTATAGGTGCCTTGCCTCCCCAAAAGGTGATGTGTCAGATTTAGCCATGCCCCATGCCTAGGCTTAACACAACAGTACAACCCCTACACCTCAGCTAATCTGGGGTGGTGCGTCAGACCGTGCGACATCCTTACAACATCATATAGACACAAAAAAAGTGGGCACCGACCCACTTCAATCGAAATGATGTCCTAACATGAGCAGGCGAACAGATAAACAGCCCAGCACTGCTCATCAGACAGTTTAGCGCATTCTCCCCCAAGGTGATGCACCGGCGATCTTAGCCAGGCGGCATGGGGCGATCGCTCGGCGCACGTCTCACCCGCATCCAGTCCCACAGCTCTCATACCTAGACCCACATCTAGGATGCTCCTTGCCCCTGATCATCCGGATCCCCAGCGGCAGGGCTCGAAACAAAGAGTCACCCGTTGGGGCAGCACAGCGTCATGGGGGCATCCAAGCTGGGAGATGACTAGAATTGGAACGAAGGGCGATCGCCCTGATCTTGGTACAACTCATCTGTTGTTACCCATTTGTTGCGACTCACGTATTGAACTCATCTGTGGACGGGAGGACGGTCATGGCGGCGCATCAGCTTACCCGCTTGGGCGATGAAATTTTCTTGGTGGAGGGATTGTTAGATCCCAGCCTGTGTCAGCATTTGATCCAAATTGCCGAAACCTGTGAGTTTCAAGCAGCGGGCATTTTGATCGAGAGTGTTGACAATGAGGTGCGCAGCAATGACATGCTGAAGCTCGGCCAGTCGAACCCCCTTGGTGACTCTACCAATCAACTGATTATGATGCGGCTGGCGATCGCCCAAGGGTTGCTGTTTGAGTCTTACGGCGTGCGGTTTCCCTATGCCGAACCCTGTACTATTCTGCGCTATCGGGAAGGGCAGTTCTACAAGCGCCATGTGGATAATCTGCTGTTGTCGAGCCGCTTTCAGGAAGTGGAGCAGGGCATTCCCACTCGGGATATTAGCGTGGTGGGCTATCTCAATGATGGCTTTGAGGGCGGCGAAACCTATTTCGATCGCCAAGGCGTGACGGTGCAGCCCCAGGCGGGAGCTGTGCTGCTCTTTCCCGCCTATTTCACCCATCCCCATGCCTCTCTGCCTGTGCGTAAGGGTCAAAAATATGCCTTCACCAGTTGGCTGTTTCATTAGGCGATTGGGATCGGGGGCGATTGGATCCAGGGGACGATTGGATCCAGAGGGACGGAAGAGCGATCGCCTACAATAGGCTTCAATTGATCGCGTGATCGCATTGGCTAACGAGTTGGATGACCCGTGAGGAGTGGGAACTATGTGTGGAATCGTTGGATATATTGGCACCCAAGCCGCTAGCCAGATTTTGCTAGAAGGGCTGAAGAAATTAGAGTATCGCGGCTACGATTCGGCGGGTATTGCCACCGTCTTTGAAGGCGAAATTCACTGCGTTCGCGCCAAGGGTAAACTCCTCAATCTGCAAGAAAAACTGGCGGGTCTAGAAAATCCGGCGCGGGTGGGCATTGGTCACACTCGCTGGGCCACCCATGGCAAGCCGGAGGAATATAACGCCCATCCCCATATGGATACGGCCTATCGGATCGCGGTTGTTCAAAACGGCATCGTGGAAAACTATCGCGACCTGCGGGACGAACTCAAGGCGAAGGGGCACGAATTTCGCTCCGATACCGATACGGAAGTGATTCCCCATTTGATTGCCGAATGCATGAAAAATCCGGCACCGGTAGGGCGATCGCTTTCCCAGCAATCGCCATTCCTAGAGGCGATCAAGCAAGCGGTGAACCGTCTCCATGGAGCCTTTGCCCTAGCGGTGGTCTCTGCTGATTATCCTGATGAACTTGTGGCCGTGCGGCAGCAGGCTCCCTTGGCTATTGGCTTTGGGCAGGGCGAGTTTTTCTGCGCTTCAGACACGCCAGCCCTAGTCGCCCATACCCGAGCAGTCTTGGTGTTGGAAAATGGCGAAATGGCTCGTCTGACACCCCTTGGAGCTGAGGTGTATAACTTCCAGGGCGATCGCCTCAAGAAGTTTCCCCGCACCCTCAACTGGAACCCGATCATGGTGGAGAAGCAGGGGTTCAAACACTTCATGCTCAAGGAGATCTATGAGCAACCGGGCGTGGTGCGTTCTAGCCTAGAAGCCTATCTCACGCCAGACTGGACAGCCGACCAGGGCGATCGCTCTCCGGTGCAGCTTGGCCTAGACGATTCGCTGTATGACCATCTCAATGCGATTCAGATCGTGGCTTGTGGTACCAGTTGGCACGCCAGCTTGGTGGGCAAATACCTGCTGGAGCAGTTGGCGGGCATTCCCACCCAGGTGTATTACGCCTCGGAATTTCGCTATGCGCCGCCGCCGCTTACTCCCCACACGTTAACCATTGGCGTCACCCAATCGGGGGAAACCGCTGACACTCTCTCTGCGTTGGATATGGAGCTGAAGCGGCGGCAAGCGCTCAATCCTAGCGATCGCCCTCCCATTTTGGGGATCACCAACCGTACCGATAGCACCTTAGCCACCCTGGCCAACTATGTGCTAGACACCCGCGCCGGGATTGAAATTGGCGTAGCGGCGACCAAAACCTTCACCGCCCAACTGGTTGCCTTTTACATGCTGGCGCTGGATTTAGCCTACCGCCGTCGCACCGCCTCCCTAGAGCGTCTAGAAGCGATCGCCACGGGGTTACGGCAACTGCCATCGGAGATGGAGCTGATTCTGGAAAGCCAGGAGCGCTACATTGAAGAGCTAGCCCATGATTTTGCCGAAACTCAGGACTTTATTTTCCTAGGCCGGGGCATCAACTTCCCTATTGCCCTAGAGGGGGCGCTCAAACTCAAGGAAATCAGCTATATCCATGCTGAGGGCTATCCGGCTGGTGAAATGAAGCATGGCCCCATCGCCCTGCTGGATGCCAAGGTGCCGGTGGTGGCGATCGCTATGCCGGGGGATATCTACGAGAAAGTGTTGTCCAATGCCCAGGAGGCTAAAGCTCGGGATGCTCGGCTGATTGGCGTGACGCCGATGAATGATCAGGAAGCTCAAGAGGTGTTTGACAATATCTTGCCTGTGCCAGCGGTGGAAGAACTGCTGTCTCCCATCTTGACAGTGATTCCGCTTCAGTTTTTGGCTTATCACATTGCGGCGCGGCGGGGTCTGGATGTGGATCAGCCCCGAAACTTGGCGAAGAGTGTCACGGTGGAATAGCTAGTCCTATTAATACATCTAATTGATTGCTACCCCTATGGATTGACCAAGAAGAGGAAGCAGCGCTAAGCATATCCAGATTTCCACAGACTTGGGCAGGTCTTGGGTACCCTAAGGCTGACCAGCCAAGTTGGGGAGTGGCTCGATGACAGGTTCAATCAGCAAATCACAGGTGATGGCGGGGCTGCAGTGCCCCAAACGCCTTTGGCGAGAGGTGAAGCAGTCTGCCTCACAGCCCATGTCCCTGGCGCAACAGCACATTCTGGATCAGGGGCAGGAGGTTGGACGCTATGCCCGTCAGCAGTTTCCCGACGGTGTACTGATTGGCGCATCGACCAGCGAGGCTATTCAAGCGACTCAACGGGCGATCGCCTCTGGTGCTACCTGTTTGTTTGAAGCTGCCTTTGAGTTTGAGGGTGTCTTTGTCCGCTGCGATATTCTTCAGCACACCTCCCAGGGGTGGGAGCTGATTGAGGTTAAGTCTTCTAGTAGACCCAAGGGTGAGCATGTTTGGGATGTTGCCATTCAGACCTATGTTCTGAGAGGGCTGGGGCGATCGCTTCCCGCCGTCAAACTGATGCATCTCAATACCCAAACCTGCTGTTTCCCAGATTTGACCGATCTGTTTGCGATCGCTGACGTCACCACCGATGTCGAGGCAATCCTCCCCAAGATCCCAACCCACCTGGCTCAGTTCAAGCAGCATCTCAGCGAGCCAATTGAACCCACCCTGGCTATTGGCAAGCATTGTGATGCGCCCAACCCCTGCCCGTTCAAACCAGACTGTTGGCAATCGGTGCCGGAGCCGTCGATTTTCACAATCCCTCGACTGGACTGGAAGAAGAAACAGACCCTGGTTGCGGAAAACATCCTAGCGATCGCTGATCTGCCTGCCGACTATCCGCTCACGTCTCTACAGCGTGCTTATGTAGACGGAGTCCTGACCCAACAGCCGACGATTGATCACGCAGCGATCGCCTCTAGCCTGGCGGAGTTAAACTATCCCATCCACTTTTTTGACTTTGAGACCCACAACCCCGCTATTCCCAGATTTGCTCCCCTCAAACCCTACGCCCCGTTTCCTTTTCAATACAGTTGCCACATTCTCCATGCTGATGGATCCTTAGAGCATCGAGACTATCTCCATGGCGATCGCTCCGATCCCCGCCCACCTCTGATCGCTGCCCTGCTGACCGATATCACAGCGGGCTCGGTGGTTGCCTACCATAAGTCTTTTGAAGCCAGCATTTTGCGTCGGCTGTCCCAAGATTTTCCTGACCAAGCAACATTGCTGGAGTCCATCAGCGATCGCCTCTGGGATTTAGAAGACATCTTCAAATATCACTACAAGCACCCTGGGTTTCGCGGTTCCACCTCGATCAAATATGTGTTGCCGGTGCTGGTGCCCCATCTTAGCTATCAAGACCTAGCGGTGCAGCGCGGCGACCAAGCTCAAGCGGTTTGGGACACCATGCTAAGCTGCTCCGATGAGGGGAGCAAAGCTGAACGGATGCGAGACCTGCGGGACTACTGCCGGCTTGATACCCTGGCGATGGTCGAGATTTATCGCGCGCTCCAAGCCTTGTCTGTCAATAGCCGACAATAGCCGATAGATAGGAGAGGTATCCCCGACGTTGAATCTAATTGCATGACCGACCCTAGGGTAACCGCTGGTAATCTCAGCATTTCTGTTGTGTAATAGGGTGAAGTAGTCAAGGATGCATCAAGAACAGTGGCAACTCTCTAAGGTAGAGTCTGTTCTGGACTAGAGAACACCGTTGTATCTTTAGCAAAGGCTGCTGTAAGGATTGAATGATTGTAAACGTTTACCAAGTTTGTCGGGGTTGCGAATAGTATAGAGGTCAGGTTGTGGTAAGCTTCGGCTCACTTACAATCCTGTGTTATCCTAACTGTCCTTTCAACTAAAGCATCG
>DATNRH010000033.1 GCA_036703605.1 Candidatus Obscuribacterales bacterium
ACCTTCACCGACCAATCCTTAGGAATTTGCGCCTCGGCCCAAGGCCCTGCATCGAAAATATTCTGGATTTTGAACACCTGCCCATCCGGAATCATCTCCTGGGCAAAGAAGCCGGTCATCGCGCCCCAAATCGCGCCGCCCAAAATGATCAACATACTGGCATGAACCACAATCGGGCCAATCCGCCCGGCAATCCCTTTACGGGCATAGAGCGTCTGCCCCTCTTGAAAGGTGAGGTAGCGCTTCTGACGCAGCAGCGGTTCTAGGGTCTCTAGACTGCCCTCCGACATCTCCGTACTCAGGGCCAGCTTCTCGAACTGGCGCGGTTGATCATAGTACCGCCAGGTTTGCGCCGCTTTCAGGGAGGGCAACTGACGGGTAAAGGTGCAGGCGGTGAGGCTACCTCCCAACAAAATCAGCAGCGCCAAGAACCACCAAGTGCGATAGACGTGATCCAATCCCAAGGTTAAAATCACCTTCCAGGACAGAAATCCAAACAGGGCCGGGGCTTCGGGATAGTTGGCTTGGTAAAAGCTGAGGGACTCGCCCTGCTCAATCACTGTGCCGGAAATACTAAATACGGCGATCGCCAACAGCAACGCGATCGCCAACCGCAAATCGGCCAACAGGGGCACCATGTCTTGGGTCACATAGCGACGTAGGGCAGCGATCGCCCTAGAAAACACGTTGGAAGATGAAGTCTCAGCCATGGGATATCAAATCAAAGGATAGGGGAATCAGGGATGTGCCAGCCTTAGGCACCACTGGGCAACACCCGCAGCAAAATCGAGAAGACGCCAAACCCCACCAGCAACACACCGCTAGCAGGGGTGATCCAACCCGACCAGCGCCGCAGCTCTAGCAGTTTTTTGATCGAAGCCGTGAAGGTGCCCGCTAGAACCAGGGGAGCCACATAGCCAATGGCGTAGCAGAGCAGCAGGCCACTGCCGACAAGAGGATCCGCTGTTTCCACGATCCAGGCCAGAAGAGTGGCCAGAACCGGGGTGCTGCAAGGGGAGGCGACCAAGCCAAAGGTTAATCCCAGCAGGTAGGAACGTAGCCCCCGCGGCCAGTCTGCCGCAATCCAGTCTGTACCACCTAGGTTCGGGAGGGGAATCGGGAGAGCATCGAGGAGGTATAGACCCATGGCGATCGCCACCACGCTAACCACAATCGGCAGCCCCAGCCCCACTTGTCCATAAACTTGGCCCACCAGAGCAGCAAATACCCCCAGCGCCGCCAGGGTCGTCGCCAAACCCAGGGCAAACCACAGGGATTGAATGGCAGCCTGCAGGCGAGTCGTGGCTTCGTAGCCGCCAATGTAGCCGACGGTAATCGGCAGCATAGACAACATGCAGGGGGTGAGGCTTGTTAGCAATCCCGCCAGGGTAATGATGGCAATGCTGGTGGGGGTGATGTGGGCGAGCTGGCTGGAGACTAACCCGTTGGCAAAGGACTCAAGTTCGTAGAGGCGAGTTTGTAGCGTATCAAGCATGGCGATCGAGACGGGTCTCTGGAAAGGCAGGAGTGGCTAGGGGATGGAGGGTCAGGGCTGGGAATGACAAGAAGCGATCGCCCTTGAAGCATCGTGAAGCATCGTGGGGCATAACCAACCGTCCCTGCTTTATTGTATCGGGTTGCATGGGTCGAGACGATCGCTATCGAGTGGGGGGCGATCGCTCCGCCTGCCATCAGCCCGCTACCGGCATAGCCACCACCTTACGATCATGCCCTTCCCGCGCCACGCGCACCAGCAGCCCCGCCGACACCAGGCTAGACAACATGGAGCTGCCCCCATAGCTAAACATCGGGAAGGGTAGCCCCGTGGTTGGCAATGCGCCCGTGGCTACGCCAATATTCAACAACGCCTGCCCTACCAGCAATGCCACAATGCCGATCGCCACCAATCGATGAACCGGACGCTGGGCCTTGACGGCAACCCGTAGTCCTACGGTGGCGTAGGTCAACAACAGCAGCAGCAGCAGTAAACCACCCACCAGACCAAATTCTTCCGCATACACGGAGAAAATGAAGTCGGTGTATTGAATGGGCAAGTAGAACAACTTTTGCTGAGATAGGCCAAATCCAGTCCCCCAGATCCCACCTGACCCGATGGCCATCAAACTTTGCACCAGTTGATAACCATGCTGGGTAGGGTCTGCCCAGGGATCTAAAAATGAGATCACCCGCTGCCGCTGGTAGGGATTTGAGGCTAAGCTAATCAGCGCTAAGCCCAAGCCGCCACCAGCCGACCCAAGCAGGTAGGTATAGGGCAACCCAGACGCCAGAGCGATCATCCACACAACCATGCCGCAAAGCGCTGCTGTACTGAGGTTGGGCTGGGTGAGAATACTGCATAGAACCAGACCAAAAACCCCAACCCAACCCAGCCGAGTAGCCCAACTCAGCCGATCCCATTGCCCAAAAATCCGCGCACTTTGCAGCACCAGAGCTGGCTTAATTAATTCTGAGGGCTGAATCGAGAGGGGGCCAATCACCAACCAGCGCGTTGCGCCATTCACCGTAAAACCCAGTCCTGGAATATGGGTCATCAAAATCAGCCCTAGACATAGCAGAACCAGCCAGTCTGTAATCCCCAGCATGTATCGCAGCGGCGAGTGGGTCAGAAAATTAAACCCAATCAATCCAATAAAAATCCAAATGAGCTGAGTTCTGAAATAGTAAAGACCATTGCCCGTCTCGGCCTCTGCCACCACATAAGAAGCAGAAAAGAGAACGATCAGCCCCACCATCAGCCACAAAAACGTCAGCCATCGCAGAATGCGCGCCTCGATCGCCCAATCTTTGACCGATGGATCAAACACGGGGATGGCATAGTGCAGAATATTCACCATGGCAGATTGACCTTGTCCTATCCCACTCAACATAGGCACAGTATAGGCTCAAACTTCAGCCCCATCCCTGCACCATAAAAATGCGACATAAAAAAAGAGGCCACTTAGTGACCTCCTCAGCATTCAACAAAATCAATAAACCTTGAAACGAGCAAGACCCCAGCACCCTGTGCTAGGAGGACAGGCGATCGCCCCTTAGGCGAGGCCGGTGTTCATGCCAGGCTTGCCAGTAGCCAGCTCAACCTTAATAATTTTGCCACCCATTTTCATGATGCGTTGTTGCTCCCGGAACCAGTTATCGTAGGCAACTAGTTTCGTGAAGTAGGTGTTCTGTAATTCGCGCTGAGTGCGGATTCGAGTTTGGCTAGGCACACAGGCTGTAACTTTAAACATTCGCATCGGCGACCATCTCCCTCAGTGAGCTAAAGACGTAAATCTGGATAAAAATCTAAGAACCTATTGTTCGCTTGATATACCCAACTACTTATAGCGGGTTTTCTATACAGAAGACTGGGAGTCAAGAATCAACCTTAAGCTATCAGAACTGACGGATCGTCAGCTTTCACAACCTAAAACTCACTCCCAACTACCCAATCTTCACCATAGTGAGCGGTAAGCTACACGTCGAGCGCCATGCTTACCCAATGCACTAGCTTAAGCCAGAGCAGATGTAGTCGAAGTAAACACCCATTTCCTTACCAGCATCAGCGCCCACTAGGCTAGCGGTCACTTCTTTCATGGCTTGGATAGCTTGCACAGTTGCACCAACCGGTACACCCAAGGAGTTGTAGGTTTCTTTCAAACCATTGAGCACGCGCTCATCGAGGATAGAAGGATCACCAGCCAACATGGCATAGGTGGAGTAGCGGAGGTAGTAGTCGAGGTCGCGGATGCAAGCAGCATAGCGACGGGTGGTGTACATGTTACCACCGGGACGGGTGATGTCAGAGTACAGCAGGGACTTAGCCACAGCTTCTTTGACGATGGTTGCAGCGTTGGCGCTGATGGTGCTAGCGGCACGAACGCGCAGTTCACCGCTTTGGAAGTAGCCTTTCAGCTTTTCCATCGCAGAGGCGTCAAGGTACTTACCTTGAACGTCAGAGGAATTGATAACCGAAGTGATAGCGTCTTGCATGATTTAGCTTCCCTAAACAAAGTCGTTATGAATCAAAAGGTTTGAACGGCTGCTGGTGGGGTAAAACCCTACTGCATTGCCCCAACAACATAGTCGAAGTAAGCACCGGCTTCAGCCGCATCTTCAGAAGACATCAGAGAGGTGGCAATACCTTTCATGGCGCGAACGCTTTCTGCCACTGCATCGATGGGGGTGCCGAGAGAACGGTACATCTCACGAACGCCAACGATTCCGATTTCTTCGATGGGGGTGACATCACCCGCTACAACCCCGTAGGTTACGAGGCGGAGGTAGTAGTCCATGTCCCGCAGGCAAGTAGCGGTCATTTCTTCGCCGTAGG
>DATNRH010000034.1 GCA_036703605.1 Candidatus Obscuribacterales bacterium
TAATATACCCCGTAGCTTCCGTCGGACTCTTGGCGCAAAAAGATTGGTTCACCCACAAAGCCCTGACCGATGTAATAGGTGGCATTTTTGAAGGTGATCTCACCCTTACTGCGCGTCAGCCTTACCTCATCGCCCTCCAACTCGTAGTTTGCTGCCTTGGGAGCTTTTGAGGGCATGGAGCGTATTGAAAGGTGATATTTTGATGACGGAACCTCGTCATCAAGTGCCTCGTGTGGACGCTTGTGGTTGTAGATCTCACGCCACTCATCGAAGCCCTTTTGGCATGCTTGGTGGTCTTTCCACTGGGTCTTTTGGTCGATGACTTCGGCTTTCAAAGTGCGGTGAAAGCGCTCCTCCTTGCCTTGGGTTTGAGGATGGCGCACACGGCCATGGATCACTTCAACGCCCAGTCTCAATAGCCATAGCTCGAAGCCAGGCGTGCCGTAAGGAGCTCCGTCCGGCCTCATGCCCTTACCCCAAGGGTTACCGTGATCGCACAGGATCTGGCGAGGCAGACCGTAGCGACCAAATGCGCGCTCCATGACCGCTTGCACGATGCTGCGCGTCTCGCCTTGGCAGGCCTCCAGCACCAGGTTGTAACGCGAGCAATCATCCAGCACGGTCAACGGGTAGCATCGACCGCTTCGACTGGTGGCAAAGTGCCCTTTGAAGTCCATTTGCCACAAATCGTTGGGGCTTGGGCGCTCAAATCGCTCGATGTTTGGGCTGCCCGACCGCATACCATCACCCAAAAGCCCATGCCTGCGAAGAACATTGGTGATGGTGCTTGCTGCCGGTAGATCGGCTGCTGCCATGCCTTCATTGCGCAAAACCCTACGGATCTTTCGCCCTCCCCAAACAGGGTGCTGTTTGCGCACCTCCACAATCGCTTGCTCCAACTCCAAAGAAGACTTCTTCGGACTGCTCTTTGGTCTACGACTTTGATTCGCCAATGCCTCATCACCCTCCATCTCATGGCGCTTGATCCATTTATAGCCTGTTTTTCGGCTAATTCCATGACGGCGGCAAACTTCGCTTATAGCTAAGTGTCCACGCTCAATATCCCAGATAAACTGCTTCCGTGCTTCCATAAGGTTCATCGTGCTCCAGCCCATGACCAACACCTTGAAGTGTTACCCATGTCCGCGCACGTTTGTTACCTA
>DATNRH010000035.1 GCA_036703605.1 Candidatus Obscuribacterales bacterium
TCTTAAACGCTGTATTTCCTCGCTGATAGCACTTTTGCCAACCTGCTCATCTATTAAGACCAATTCTCTATCAAGATTTTCGAGTTCAGCTAGGATTCTGACAGCATCACGCGCTAAGCTATCCATCCTGTCCAAAGCAGCTTGTCGTCGCGATTCAATTTTTACAATTTCTGCAAGCCGTGAACGTTCTTCTTCGAGAACTTGAATTTTCTCCTCCTGAGTTTTAGCTTGTTCAATTAACTTTTCTATCTCTGGAACTTTGGAAAGTCGCTGTATGATTTCGTCATCAGAGCGGCTGATTGCATAACCAAATAAAGCTAGACCAACAGGTGCAGCAGTAGCAGAGGCAATGCCAAACCAAACTACAAAACGATTGTCTTTCCCAGATTGAATTCCAAGATAAACTGTTCCAGCAACAAGACCAGTTGCAATTAACGCTGCAATAATCTTCTTTATCAAAATCACTAGATCAATTACAACAATAAGGAGGTCGAAGATCTATCTAACTATTGTATGGCTAACAGGCTAACCACTACCTAGCCTGACCAGTGGCGCTTAATTCGGCATAACGCCTCTAATCAGGATGGTTAGCCAGATTTGAAGTTGAATATCACCATCTTAGAGGGCAATTATACCAAACATTATATGCATAACTGCCTAAAAAGGAGTGTTATGCTGAATGAGATGATGATAACTGCCCTCACAGGAGTGGTTCGCCAGCTTTCGTTCTGCATCAGCAGAAGCAGCAGGGCGTTATCTAAAACGTCACAACACTGCGAATCGACTCCCCGCGATGCATGAGGTCGAAGGCTTCATTAATCTGTTCCACCGGCAACACATGGGTGATGAGGTCATCAATATTGATCTTGCCATCCATGTACCAGTCCACAATTTTGGGCACATCCGTACGCCCCCTCGCACCACCAAACGCTGTGCCTTTCCAGACCCGGCCGGTCACAAGCTGAAAGGGTCGAGTGCTAATTTCTTCCCCGGCACCCGCCACACCGATAATCACACTGACGCCCCAACCCTTATGGCAACATTCCAAGGCTTGCCGCATGACCTTGACATTGCCAATGCACTCAAAACTATAGTCTGCGCCACCGTTGGTTAACTCCACCAGATAGGATACCAGGTCACCCTCTACTTCCTTCGGATTGACAAAATGAGTCATGCCAAATTTTTCAGCTAGTTCCTTCTTGGATGAATTCAGATCCACGCCGATGATCATATTTGCGCCCACCATGCGGCAGCCTTGAATCACATTTAGGCCAATGCCGCCCAATCCAAAGATCACCACATTCGCCCCCGGTTCTACCTTAGCCGTGTTGATCACCGCGCCAATACCTGTGGTCACACCACAGCCGATGTAGCAGACTTTTTCAAACGGAGCATCTTCGCGAATTTTGGCCAGGGAAATTTCAGGCACCACCGTGTAGTTGGCAAAGGTGGACGTGCCCATGTAGTGATACAACGGCTTGCCTTGGAACGAAAAGCGACTGCTGCCATCGGGCATCACGCCGCGTCCTTGGGTGAGGCGAATCGCTTGACAGAGGTTGGTCTTATCGCTCAGACAGTAGGAACAATTGCGGCATTCTGGCACATAGAGGGGAATCACATGGTCGCCTGGCTTGAGGCTTTTCACCTCCGGCCCCACCTCAACCACCACACCTGCCCCTTCGTGGCCCAAAATGGACGGGAAAAGTCCCTCAGGGTCTTTGCCGGAGAGGGTATAGGCATCGGTATGACAAATGCCGGTGGCTTTGATTTCCACTAACACTTCTCCCGCTTTGGGGCCCTCAAGCTGCACCGTTTCGATGCTGAGGGGTTGACCTGCTTCTAGGGCGATCGCTGCTTTAACGTCCATGTACCGGCTCTCCTGTGGAACTCTCGACTATGGAATCAACCCTACCATGGGCGATCGCGTCCCATGGCTATCTGCTTATGGGATCTTCAGCGTTTTGGCCAAGGAAAGACCACGAACAAAACTTGATAAAAGTGTCAGAATAGATAGGCCGATCGACTCAAGCGATCGCCCTTTCTGGTCATCCAAAAGGGCATGGAACGCTTGAGATGTGAAAGGCGTCTGTAAACCAGCGTTTTGAATCTGTGGGTGAGAAGATAGTATGGTGGCTGGAATCATTTGTTTTTGTGGAGCCTTTGTCCTGGCCAGCTTGATTGAATATTGGATGCATCGCTTAATGCACGTCTCCCAACGGATTGGCGGACGTCACCGCGATCACCATCGCCGCAATGAAGGGCAGGGCGTTATTTGGGAATTTCGCGATTATCTCTTGGGCAGTGCGATCGCTATTCTGCCGATGTTTTTGGTGTCATGGTCTGCAGGTATCGGTTGGGCTCTGGGGGCGATCGCCTTCGCTGCCTTTTCGGCCTACGCCCATCAACTGCAGCATGAAAACCCGACCAAGTGTTTTTGGATGACCATGCCGGTTCACTATGTCCACCACAAGTACGGCATGTGGCATCACAATTTTGGCTTAGCCGTAGATTGGTGGGATCGGGTATTTGGCACCTACAAGCCCATGGAATGGCTCACGGAGGAAGAACTCAATCGTCCCCAGCGCGGATTTCTAGAGCTACGCTGGTGGTAGGCTAGTCCTATGTTCCGACCAAAATTCCTGAGATATCACCATTCTTCTTGCGTAGGGGAATGGTGATGAGTCGGAACCCCCGTGCAGTTCAACCGAAATCGGTTCATCCTTAACCATGTTGCAGATTACTAACCGCACCGCCATTCCCCTCAGCGAAATTGACCTCAGTGCGGTGCGGTCCCAAGGGGCAGGTGGGCAAAACGTCAACAAGGTTGCCACCGCTATTCACCTCCGTTTTGATATCCAGGCGTCGTCTCTATCGCCTCTGTATAAAGAACGATTGCTCAATCTAAACGACAAACGGATTACTAAAGATGGTCTAGTTATCATCAAAGCTCAGCAGCATCGTACTCAAGAGCAAAATAAGGATGATGCCCTACAGCGGCTCCAGGCGTTGATTAAAAGCGTGACGGTTACACCCAAGAAGCGCAAACCGACTAAACCGTCTCGTAATGCCAAGAAAAAGCGGCTAGACAGCAAGACAAAGCGCGGTCAGATCAAGGCACTGCGCAAGAAGGTTGACGAATAAGATAGCTTACTCAAAATAAGCTAAGTTGCTGAGCCTGCTGAACGTGATCCCAGGGTAGGGGCGGCACTGTTACGCCAGACCTTTCCAGTCCATGCTGAATAATTTTAGCAATCCGGGGCGATCGCGCCTCCATGGGGCAGTGGGCAAAGAAATAAACCTGCTGACCCGCCTGCAGCCAATGGCCGATGTGCTGTACCCATTCTGCTAGGTAGTCCTGATTGCGATCAAGGTCGGGATGGCTAATATAGCGGATGATGACGCGATCGCTGGTGACCACTGGCTGCAACGGCACCGGCGGTTTTTTCCGTTCGGAGTGAACCTGGGGATCATCGTCGCCATCATAAATTGCGCGGGTATCCAGCAGCACGCGTCCCACGTGATGCGATCGCAGCAGATCATTGAGCTGCTGAGTATGGGGGTCGCGAAACCAGTCCATATGCCGTACTTCTAGGCAAAGGGGAGCGCGATCGCGGGGCCAACCCTGGAGAAAATCGGCTAGATCGCTGAGGTACTGGGAACCGTAGCTGGGTGGTAGTTGGGCAAAGCAAGGGCCCAGGCGATCGCCGAGGAGCTGCATCCGGTCTAGGAAGGCGATCGCGGCCGGTAGCTGAGGTGCGAGCAATCCCCCATGGGTGATGGTGCGCGGCAGTTTCAGGCAAAACTGAAAGCCCGGCGGCGTTTCGTCATGCCAGCGCTGTACCGTAGCCGCATCAGGGGTGGAATAGAAGGTAGTGTTGCCTTCCACGGCCGTGAGGCGGCGACTGTAGAGCGCCAGAAAATCCTGGGTACGGCTACCCAAGGGAAACAGGTCGCCCACCCAGTCGCGATAGGCCCACACGGCACAGCCGATGTAGAAGGAACTTGCCTGATCGGTCTTGGCCTGATCGGTCACGGTACACTCCTAGGCAAAAATCTCGCCGAAGAAGGCGATCGCTTCCTTGAGTGCCGCGACAAAGGCATCAATTTCATCTCGGGTGTTGTAGAAGTACAGGCTAGCCCGTGCCGTAGACTGAGCGCCTACCAGACGATGCAGCGGCTGCGTGCAGTGATGTCCAGCGCGGATGGCAATGCCGGCCTGATCCAAAATAGTAGACAGATCGTGGGGATGGACGGCCCCGGTGGTGAAGGCGGCTAGGGCGGCTCGTCCTGCTCCATCGGCCTGGGGCTGGGGGCCATAGATGCGCACGTCGGGCAGGGTTGCTAACTGTTGGAACAGGTAAGCTGTCAGCTCTTGTTCGTAGGCATGAATGGCGTCCATGCCGATATTGGTCAGGTAGTCTACCGCGGCTCCCAGGGCGATCGCTTCGGCAATGGCCGGCGTCCCAGCTTCAAACTTATGGGGCACATCAGCATAGGTGGCATGGTCGAGGAAGACATCGGCAATCATTTCTCCGCCCCCCAGGAACGGCGGCATTTGGCGCAATAGGTCACGCTTACCGTAGAGGAAGCCAATGCCCGTAGGCGCACACATTTTATGCCCCGACGCCACCAGCCAGTCGCAGTTCATTGCCTGCACGTCAATCGCCATGTGAGGCACACTCTGACAAGCATCGATCAACACCCGCGCACCGTGCTGGTGGGCAATCTGAACAATCTCGTTGACCGGATTGATACAGCCCAGGGTATTAGACACATGCACCACCGACACCAGCTTAGTCTTATCGGAGATCAGGCTGCGGTAGTGGTCAAGGTCAAATTCCTCCGTCTCCGTCAGTTCCACAAACTTCAGCACAGCCCCCGTGCGCTGGGCCACCAGTTGCCAAGGAATTAAATTACTGTGGTGTTCCATCACCGACAAAATAATTTCGTCCCCTGTCGTCAGGGTGGTCATGCCCCAGGCATAGGCCACCAAGTTAATCGCTTCCGATGCATTGCGAGTATAGATAATTTCCTCGCGATGGGCTGCATTCACGAACGCGGCTACTTTATCGCGGGCTCCTTCATAGGCATCGGTAGCTCGCGCACTCAGGGTATGCACACCCCGATGCACATTGGAGTTATCAAACTGGTAGTAGTGCTGCAACGCGTCCAGTACGGCAATCGGCTTCTGGGAGGTTGCGGCATTATCAAGATACACCAACGGATGACCATGCACCTGCTGGTGCAGGATTGGGAAGTCAGGACGGAGCTTGGCAGCGAGGGTGCGTTCTTGGGTAAGAGTCATAGGGACATGCGGTGGAAGGACTTAACGAGCGTGGGCGGAAACGAACTGCGATAGACGCTTCTGAACCGATTCAACAGGAATTTTACCGAGAATCTCAAAGGCAAAAGCATAGATCAACAACGATTGAGCACTTTCAGCATCAATGCCTCGGCTCTGCAGGTAAAATACTTCATCTGCTTCAAGCTGGCTAACCGTGGCTCCGTGGGTGCATTTAACGTTGTCAGCCACAATCTCAAGCTGGGGTTTGGTGTCTACCCGTGCTTTGGGCGATAGCAGCAAACAGCGGTTTAGCTGAGCAGCATCGGTCAACTGTGCTGCTTGGGGTACATTCACTCTACCGTTGAAAATAGTGTGGGCTTTGTCATCCACGATGCATTTATGCAGTTGACGACTGCTACCGTAGGGCTTGGCATAGTCGATCAAACTATGGGTGTCGGCCACCTGCTTACCTTGGATCATGGTCAGCCCGTTCATGAGGGTTTCCACTTGCTCGCCGCTGTGGAATACATCCAAGTTGCGGCGCGACAGAGCTGCTCCTAGGCTAATGTCATGAACTCGATAGCGAGCGCTCCGAGCTTGGTTCACCACTGTACGGCTCAAATGAAACGCCGTCTCGCTGTCCTGCTGCAGGCGCACATGGTTCACCTCGGCATTCTCCTCCACCCAAATTTCCGTGACGGAATTACTGAGGTAGGTTCCCGCATCCAGGCAGGCAAAGGTTTCCACCAGAGTGAGCGCGCTGTTGGGCTCCGCTACCACTAAGCAGCGCGGTTGAGAAAAGCTGGGGCGATCGCCACTTGAGAGATAAAGAACATGAATCGGTTGAGCGATAGCTTGATTCTTACCTGCCCAAATAATCGCTGCATCGTTCAGTCCAGCCGTATTCAAGGTCGCGAAAACATCTTGACCCACCGTTTGCTGGGCTAGATAGGTCGGCAATCGTTCGCCTAAGCGAGGAGCCACCTCTAACAGCGACCCCACGGTCACAGCAGCGGGTAGCTCACCTAGGGTGGATAAAGTAGGTGCATAGATGCCATCGACAAACACCAGTTGAGCGATCGCTTCCGGTACGTGATACTGCGTGAGTACTTCGGGGGCAATCGCCTCTAGATTGGGCTGAGCTGCTTCAAAATCCACTGCCAACAGCGATGATAGATCGGTAAAGCGCCAATCTTCATCCCGCTGAGTGGGTAAGCTTGCCGTTTGCAGTTGGGCAACAGCTTGGTGGCGCAGTTCCTTCAGCCAAGCCACGGTTGCTCCATCCAGCCGCGTTTCATACACATCCAGCCGCTGACTTAGCAACTGCACAAGATAGGCATGGCGATCGATGCGGGGTGGCGTAAGGGTAGACGTCTGCATTATTGCACCCCCGCTGCTTCTTGTTCCACAACCCAATCGTAACCGCGCTCTTCGAGCTGAAATGCCAGAGACTTATCCCCGGTCGTGATAATGCGGCCGCCTTCCATCACGTGGACATAGTCCGGCACGATGTAGTCTAGCAGGCGCTGATAGTGGGTAATCAACACCGTGGCATTATCGGGGCTAGCTAGTTGATTGACGCCACCCGAGACAATTCTCAAGGCGTCGATGTCTAGACCAGAGTCTGTTTCGTCCAGAATGGCTAAGCGAGGTTCTAGGAGCGCCATCTGTAGGATTTCATTGCGCTTCTTTTCGCCGCCGGAAAAGCCTTCGTTGACGCTGCGGTTGAGAAATTCTGGCTTCATCTTAACGGCGTCCAGCTTCTCTTGCACCAGTTCGTCAAAGTCAAAGGCATCCAGTTCTTCTAGACCCTGATGCTTACGGCGCGAATTGCAGGCCACCCGTAGAAAGTCGATGTTGCTCACACCGGGAATTTCTAGGGGATATTGGAATGCCAGGAAAATTCCGGAGCGCGATCGCTCCTCAGCAGGCAGGTCTAACAAGTTCTGACCCTGGTAGATCACCTCACCGCCCGTCACCGTATAGTCGGGATGACCTGCGATCGCCTTAGAGAAGGTGCTTTTACCCGAACCGGTGGGGCCCATAATGGCGTGGATTTCTCCTGCCCGCACCTCTAGGTTCAGTCCGTTCAAAATTTGGATTCCGTCTACTTCAGCCGTGAGATTACGAACCGACAGAATCACCTCAGCGTTGTCCTTGATCATCGATTACTTACCTAACTTCGTCATGCTCATATGTATGGGGAGAAGGCGATCGCGTCTTCGAGGGGCGATCGCCTGCGAACTTAACCTACACTGCCTTCCAGTTTCAGACTCAAGAGGCGATCGGCCTCCACCGCAAATTCCATCGGCAGTTGGTTAAACACATCCTTACAGAAGCCGCTGATCATCATCGAAATGGCGTCTTCCATGGAAATGCCCCGCTGCAGGAAGTAAAACAGTTGGTCTTCACCAATCTTCGAGGTCGAGGCCTCGTGTTCCACCTTGCTGGTGTTGTTTTGCACCTGAATGTAGGGGAAGGTGTTGGCCTGGGCGCGATCGCCAATCAGCATCGAATCACACTGGGAATAGTTGCGGGCTCCTTCAGCCTTTGGGCCCACCTTCACCAAGCCTCGATAGCTATTCTGCGATCGCCCGGCGGAAATGCCCTTGGAGATAATCGTGCTGCGGGTATTTTTGCCCACATGCACCATCTTGGTGCCGGTATCAGCCTGCTGGCAGTTGTTGGTCAACGCTACGGAGTAAAACTCACCCACGGAGTTGTCGCCCACCAGCACACAGCTGGGATATTTCCAGGTGATCGCCGATCCAGTCTCAACTTGAGTCCAAGAGATCTTAGAATTCTTGCCCTGGCAGAGACCGCGCTTGGTGACGAAGTTGTAGATGCCGCCCTTGCCGTTTTCGTCGCCCGCAAACCAGTTTTGCACCGTGGAGTATTTGATGTCGGCGTTGTCAAGCGCCACCAGTTCAACCACCGCCGCGTGGAGCTGGTTGGTGTCAAACATGGGAGCGGTACAGCCTTCTAGGTAGCTAACCGAGCTGCCCTCTTCCGCCACGATCAAGGTGCGCTCAAACTGCCCCGAATCGCCGTTGTTAATCCGGAAGTAGGTGGACAGCTCCATGGGACAACGGGTGTTTTTGGGGATGTAGACAAACGACCCATCGGAAAAGACCGCTGAGTTGAGCGCTGCAAAGTAGTTATCCCCAGCTGGCACCACCGTACCTAGATATTTTTGGATCAAATCTGGATGGTGCTGCAGGGCTTCGGAGATCGAGCAAAAAATGACGCCCTCTTCCGCAAGCTTTTCCTTAAACGTAGTGGCCACCGACACGCTGTCGAAAATGGCATCCACCGCCACATTGGAGAGGCGCTTTTGCTCCGAAAGGGGAATTCCCAGCTTTTCAAAGGTTTCCAGCAGGGTGGGATCAACGTCGTCTAAACTCTGAAGCTTGTCTTTTTTCTTCGGGGCAGAATAGTAGACAATTTTTTGATAGTCAATGGGGGGATAGCTGACGTGGGGCCAGGTGGGTTCCGTCATCTTCAGCCAGTGGCGATAGGCTTTGAGACGAAACTCTAGCATGAACTCCGGCTCATTCTTTTTGGCAGAGATCAGCCGCACAACATCTTCGCTGAGACCCGCAGGAATCGAGTCTGCTTCGATGTCGGTGACGAAGCCATACTTGTAGGGCTGATTAACAAGGGTCTTAACGGATGCAGACATGGGCAGTGTTCTCCGGTGGTCTCCAAAACATGGGTAGAGCAGTGGGGGAGCGGGATACCACAATGGCACCCGACCCCTGCTGATGCGTCAATTAGTATTGACTGGTGGTTGTGCGAATTTCTTCGAAGGAAATATCTTGGCGATCGCCTGCGAAGTCGTTTTCAGGGGTTAGAAACAACATGCAGTGGCACTCTTTGCGCTCTCGCATGGGCACACAGGGGCAGTTCCAGTAAGCAGCAGCGGCCTCGGCCTCCTTGTCTTCGTAGTGGCGGCAGGGACAAAGGGGCGCACCAAGCTCATCTTTGTGCTTAGCCAACCCTTCAATCACCACGGCAGTCACGCCCGGATCGACACAAAAATAGGTTCCGGTACGCTGGGCATAGGTCTCGGAAAAGTGCCGCATGGCTTCGAGACTTTTATCAGTGGCTTGAGATTGAGTGGATGTAGTCATGGAATCAGCTTCTGTATCGTGATCAAAATTCAAACCGACACGACGG
>DATNRH010000037.1 GCA_036703605.1 Candidatus Obscuribacterales bacterium
CCGATGGGGTTTTCTTGCCCCAACTTGGCGGCTTGCATGAACCCGGCAGCATGGGCGATAAGCACCCTTGACTCCAGCTAGTCCACCTGCCGCTGCTCGCGCACCAGTCGCAACCCCTCCCATGCCGGCATGTGTTGGGCACGACGTTCATCCAACAGCACCCAGAAGGCGTAGAGGTTAAACGTCGATTCAACCCCATCGCGATAGGTTTGGGCCAAGCTCTGGCACTGCTGCCGCGATCGCTGATTAAGTCGCAGCAGACGGGGCGATCGGCTGAGGCGTTCATAAATATCGGCTAGGTCATACCACCATAGGGCGACAAGGGGCGTATAGGCGCGCAACCAGGCCAGATCGGACGACGGGATGGGGGAGCGATCGCGAATAATCTTCCCAGCTAGGGTTTGCGCTTGGGGCAAGGGTACGAGGAGGGCCTGTTGGCGATCGCGAATGTGATTGATATCCTGCATCCAGCCTGCCAGATGTCCATGGTTGAGAGAGGGACTAGCATTGAGAGCGAACGCTTGCGCCATATCCTGCGCAAGGGGCAAGGCTTGGGTCAAGAGGCGTTGGAAGGCGCGATCGCGGGCTCGATTCAGGGCAACTTCGCGATCGCGGGTTTGGGGATGGGGAGCATGGCGAGAGGCCGGTCGGGGGGGCAGGGTTGGAATGGTCAAGGTTTGGGCTAGGGTTCGGATACCATCAGCGTCGCGATCGCCAGCCTGGTGGAGCTGCATCAGCCATGCCGTGCGCTGATCGTCGGACATGCCATGGAGCACCAAGCCGCGATCGCCCTGACACCAATAGATTCCCCTGGAGGACGAGACTGGATAAGCTTGAGCTTCCTCAACTGTGGGTATACGAATACGGCTATCGCCTACAAAGACCGATGAATCACCTTCTAAATACAAATCGCCTAAATTACCACATCGATAGGTGAGCCATGCACAGAAGGCTTCGGCATCCTGGGCCCGAATACCTTGAATGGGATCTTGGGACGTTCCAGGTAAGAAGCGATCGCCCTGCCAATGATCGGGATGATGATTGTTACCTGCCTGGCGCATTTCATCGATAAATAACTGATAGTCTGCCTGGGCGATTAGGGTTCCATCAAGATCGGTGCGATCATCGACCCGCAGCAGTGCCTTCAGCCGTCGGGATAGCTGTACTTCCACTGCCAATCGAAACAGGTCTCCATCTGTGGACTCCAAACCTTGTTCTAGGGTTGTCGCCAACTCCTGTCGCACAGAGCGATCGCTCATGCTCAGCGATTCCCGCATACAGTCATAGGCTAAGGATAAAGACTCCACGGTCTGTCGCTGCAAGGCTGCCCAGACAATATCACTAGCATCTTGCTGGGCTGCATAGAGACGAATGGTTTCCTCCCACCAAGGATCATCAATATTGCGAGTGAGCAACATATCCTGTTTTAGCTCCTTAATCTGCACCGCCGCCAGATATTCTAGGAAACTGCGATGGGCAAACTTATAGATACCTGCCCGTTCTTCCACCAGCAAACCACTGCCCGTTTCGATATATTGCAAAAACTCCTCCGGATACAGCGCATTGCCCGCCACGGCATCCAATTGCTGTTGGATCACTAAGCCGCCGGTGACAATAGAACATTCTTCACTGCGATGGCGCATCCGGTTGAGCGCCAGCACCTGGAGCACCGACTTTTTCTGCCCCGCCGTCAGCGATCCATCCATACCCTTGGCATCCTGCCGCCGTCCTAGCAAGACATCGCAAATTTCAGCATACAGCTCTACCCGCCGCCCCGGCAGTGCTCCCCGAAAACAATGCACCGTCGCAATCATCGTCAGCAGCAGGGGATTGGTCGCCATCGCTGCCAGGGGTGGGTTCCGCCGAATGCGATCGATCAAATCGGCTGCCTTCCGATCTGCCATCAATCGCACGCCTGGATCATCCTTACCTAGACGACTCATGAGTTCATTTTGCAGATACCAATTTTGGATAAATTGCTGCACCTGGATGATCGTAAATGGCTTGACTTCCAGAAGTGCCCCTGCTTTACTCAGCGGTGCTGTACGATAACCATGGGGACGTGAGGTGACAATAAATCTCACCGTAGGATAAGCCTGAATCTGATGATCAACCCAGGTGCTGACAACTTGCCGCTGTTCAGGATCGGCCACCTCATCCAGCCCATCCAGCATCACCAAACATCGCCCCCGCTGCAGTTGGATCTGGAGCCAGCGGGGCGGCGGCTTTAGATCCTGCACCGTGGGCTGCTGTTCCCATAGGGTCGCTAAGTTTAGGGTGGGCTGCTGAGCGATCGCTTCCCGTAATTCCCGCAGGGTAAGCAATACAGGCAATAGCTTCGGGGCTTTGGGGTGATAGCGACGCTGACGGCGTTGGGCATAGGTGAGGGTCAGATGTTCCAACAGGGTTGATTTACCCGAACCGGGTGCGCCAATAATCACCAATCGCCGAAACGTAGGCTGCTGCACCGCTAGTACATCCCAGATCTGTAGGTTACTGCGTGCATCCGCATCGCGAATTAGGGCAGACGGTATACGATCCAAACTGTCGGGCGCAACCCGCAGGGGCACAAAAACCTTTTCTAGATCTAAAACAAAGGGGCCGCGGGTGCGTAGTCCTTGGGTTTTAAAGTCTCGGTATTCATACATGAGACTTTGGGTGTAGCGTTGCTCAAACGGCGATAGCAACCGCCACCAGAGCCCGATCGCTGCTTGCTCCAACCCATCCACTACCCAGGTTGCTAGCGGTTCGATCCGTTCCTCCAAACGCTCTTCCACCTTGTCTAGAATGCGATCGGTCAACTTGCGGGCAAACTGCCCCATGATCACCAACCCCGTCAGCGCCATGGTCACTAGAATTACACCGATCGCCTCTAACCACTGCCCCTGTTGCAGAAGGGCGATCGCTGCCACAATACCAACGCCCGACCCAGAAAGCCCCAGATAGCTAGCCCATTGGCGAATGCGGTTTCGACGCTGGCTACGGCGCTCCTCAGGGCTGAGGGGAAGCAGAGTAGAGTCACTGGATGTGGAAGTGCTGGGAGTAGGATCGCTGGGGGGTGGGGTGTCTGACATGGGATGACGATGGAAGGTCTTTCCAGTCTAGTCATTCAGGAACGCCGCCGCCTGTCTAGACAGGATGGATATTGGGGGGAGCGATCGCTCCCTAAGTTCGAGTCAACAACCCATGCCAGGAGGTGTTTTGACCTCAGGGGCGATCGCTATACCGCTGCACGGCCCAAGGATCACCACGATGGTGGTAGCCATTCCGTTCCCAGAAGCCCAGGGCTGGCTGATCTAAAAACTCCAAGCCGTTGATCCACTTGGCGCTCTTCCAAGCATAGAGATGGGGCACAACCAGGCGCAGCGGGCCGCCGTGGTCTGCAGGGAGGGGCTCGCCCACCAGGGTATGGGCAAAGAAATTTTCATCGCGCATCAAATCATCGAGGGCGATATTGGTGGTGTAGCCGCCATAGCAATGCTGCATCACGTGGACGGCGGCAGGATCTAGGTCAACCTCGCGCAGAAAGTCGGTGACTCGAACGCCTGTCCAGGTGACATCCAGTTTTGACCAGGTGGTCACACAATGGAAGTCAGCGGTGAATTCGGTTTGGGGCATCGCCATCACGTCATCCCAGCTCAACGTTGTGGCGGTCGCTAGTCCCCAAATCTTAAACTCCCAATCGTCGATGGCAATCTGCGGCGTCGATCCGTAGGTGAGCACCGGAAACCCCTTGGCTAAATGTTGCCCCGGCGGCACACGATCTTGTTGATCAGCGGTGGGTTTTGAAAAGAATGTTCCAGCCATGGCGATCGCTTGTTGAGGAGGACAACGGGTATCTACCCTGATCTAGTTGTAGCGCGATCGGGTGACGGAGGGATCATTGCCGGCCCATGAAAAAACGAGGCAGTGACGCCTCGCTAAAACCATAGACACTAAAGCCACAACAGCTTGAATGGGGTGACGAGCAGCCCGTTGCTGTGGCAAGACGAAGGTTATTCGTCTTCATCTTCATCGTCGGCGTTCTCTGGGTAGTAGAACCCTTTAGCTCGTCCGGTCAAAATGGACTTACCTAGCGAGAGAGCACGCTGCGCTTGCTTCTCAGCTTTGCGCTTCCAGGTTGCTCTCCGCATACTGCGTTTGGACTTGGACGTTTTCTTCTTGGGAACCGCCATGACTGCGTATGCCGAAATTTTTCACAACCTTTCAAGTATACAGCATATCTATAGACCTGACTATGCCCTAAGACGCAAGGCATTTGAACGGAAGTTCGTTACTATCAAACCAGTTGGGTCTGCGCCGAGGGGAGCGATCGCGTTTCGCATCGGTCGGAGTGTCTCAAGAAACGTATAGGAGAGCTTGTGCTGGAATTCACTCGCAATACGTCCCGGGAAGGCGAAATTCTAGAAGTTGTTCTGCGGCGCGGTTGGGACTATATGCGGCGGTTGCTGAGTGGCAGCAAAACCGATGAACCAGAACCACCCCCGCCGGAGGTGCTGCGCAGCATCTTGGTCGATCTCGGCCCGGTCTATGTGAAGCTAGGGCAGTTGTTGAGCACCCGCCCAGATTTGCTATCGCCGGAGTATATTGCGGCGCTCAGTGAGCTGCAGTCGGGGGTGCCGCCGGTGCCGCCGGTTGAGATTGAACGATTTATCCATCAACAGATGCCCCAACCGGTGACGGAGGTCTTTGCCGAGTTTAACTATCAAGCGATCGCTGCCGGATCGATTGGGCAAACTCATCGCGCGAAGCTCAAGAATGGCCGTGATGTGGCGGTGAAGGTGCAGCGTCCGGGGATTGAAAACCTGGTGGCTCGGGATGTTGCCATCATTCAGTACATTGCCAAGCTAGTATCTGCAACTAACTTTGGGCAGCGATACAATATCGTGGCCCTGGCGGAGGAGTTCAGCCGCGCTATTCAGGCAGAGTTAGATTTCAGCCAAGAAGCTAGCTATACCGATCAACTACGGCAAAATCTATCCAAAAGCCAATGGTTTGATCCAAGTTTAATTGTGGTGCCAGAAATTATCTGGGAGCTAACCACATCCAATATTATGGTGATGGAATGGTTGCAGGGCAAGCCCTTGCTGACGGCAGAGGTGCAAGCGTCTGCTGCTGGGCAAGAACTCAATGAGCGTCGCAGCGAGATTAGCCAGTTGCTGTTTCGTGCCTTTTTCCAGCAATATCTAATTGACGGCTTTTTCCACGCCGATCCCCATCCGGGTAACTTGTTTTATCTGGATGATGGCCGGGTGGCCATTTTAGACTGCGGCATGATGGGCACCCTCGACCCCCGCACCCGCACCACGTTGACGGAGATGATTTTGGCGATCGTGAGCACCGATGCCCAGCGCTGCACCCAGCTCACCCTGCGCCTAGCAGAACCCATGCAGCCCATTGATCTGATTCAGCTAGAGTCGGACTATCGACGGCTGTTGCGGCGCTACTATGGTCTGAGTTTGGCGAACCTCAACTCGGCGGAGGCCTTCAGCGAAATCTTGCAGGCTGCTAGCCGCAACAATTTGCGCTGGCCATCCAATATTGGGTTATTCACCAAGTCGCTGCTGAATCTAGAGGGAGCTGGGCGACAGTTTGATCCATCGGTGAACCTGTTGGATGAGGCTAAGCCGCTGATGGTGGACTTGTTCCGTCAGCAATTGGTGGGCGACGATCCGGTGCAGGCGCTGCTGCGCACGGCCCTAGAGTTCAAAGAACTGTCCCTAGAATCACCGCGCCAGTTCGGCTTTCTGCTGAACCGTCTGAGCACCGAAACCCTCAAATGGAAGGTTGATATCCAAGGTTTGGAGAACCTGCGCCGCAGTATTGACGATGCAGCCAATCGGCGCTCTTTTAGTACGCTAGTCGCGTCCCTAGTGATTGGGGCAGCTATCGTCACCACCGGCCAGCAAACAACGCAGATTCAACTGCTGAGCAATGTCCTATTTGCGGTTGCCAGCTTGGTGGGACTGTGGTTAATCATCAGCATTATCCGATCAGGCCGTTTACGATAGCTCCCGCAAGCATCTTAGACAGGACAGGATGAGCTGAGGGCGGTCTTCTCCAGATTCTGTAGGTCATGGGTGCTATGAACAATTAAGTCCCGTAGCTTCGTCGCGCCGATGCGGCTATCAAATTGGGAGAGCACCGCTTGCCGACCGGCCTTGCCCAAGCGATCGCGCAATGCTGGATTTTGGATGAGACGAGCGATCGCTCCTGCTAAGGCCTCCACATCACCCGGCGGTACTAGGACGCCAGTTTCTCCATCCACAATCATATCCACCACACCCCCGGCCCGCGTGCCCACCGTGGCAACTTCCACGGCCATAGCCTCTAGATAAACGACGCCTAGGGGTTCTTGATGGCTGGCCAAGACGAACATATCAGCGGCCTGCATTTCAGCTAAGCATTGATCTTCACTCACCGAGCCCAACAACGTCACCTCCCCCTCAAGGTGTAGGTCGCGCACCAATTTCTCTAGAACCGGGCGCTCGTTGCCTTCTCCAGCGATGTGAAGGTCTAACGCCAGCCCCTGCTGTTTCACCAAAGCGATCGCCTTGAGCAACACATCAAATCCTTTGCAGGGAGCCAGACGCCCAATGCTGACCAATCGCGTTGGCGCATCCGCCTGCTTCAAGTCTTGGGGCACCGGCACCCACTTATGGGGATCCACGCCATGGCGGGTCATGCTGAGGCGATCGGCGGGCAAGGTTGGACAAGCTTGTTGCACCTGCTCCAGCATCCAACTAGCCACCACCGTCACAAACTCTGCCCCCAGAATTTTTTCCTGCATGGCCCCACCCCAGTGATTCACAGGGGCACAGAGCGTCAGGGAATAGGGTACTTGGGTCAACTGCTTAGCCATCATGCACAAAATCGCGCTGTTGGCAGGCATGGGCGTATGCAGGTGCTCAATCTGATGCTGGCGAAGAGTATGAACCAATTGCAGAGCCGGGATTAACAGAGGTAGCACCGATCGCAGATTAGGTTTTTGATACACCGGCAACGTTAACCCCAAGCGAATGCAGGCAAGAAGCTGGCCAGGGCAGTGAGCGATCGCCCATGCCAATTCTTGGATAACCGCCTGCCAGCGTAGGGGAACCAGGTAGACGGTTTCAGCCTCAGCAGCAGCCGTAAACTCATGCTTCCCACGGGTAGCATGGGCAGGGCGGCGGGTTGAGATGATAGTCACATCAAGCCCTAGCTCACGGAGATGACAGATTTCGCGCCAAGCCCATACATGGGTTTGCCCCGGCCATTCTGGGATTAAGTAACCGATTTTCATAAACTTTGAATACCTTGACGACGAAGGTCAACGATAGGGGGACGATTGGAGGATCCAGTCATGATCGATCGAGTATCGATGGTGGCGATCGCCCGATGGGAATCTATGGGGATGACACCGCATAGGATCTGTTGACCAGACTTCTTCAACACCAGCCTTGCTTGTATGGACTCTGAAGG
>DATNRH010000038.1 GCA_036703605.1 Candidatus Obscuribacterales bacterium
AATTCGGTGTTGTTGCAGCAGTTGATGAGCACATTGACGGATCCTGTGGGGCAGCGATCGCAGCGGTTGTTTCAGATTCCGATTCAGGATGGTCAGGCGGTGTTGGCCTTCACGGGCGATCGCCTTGTGGGGGTGATCACAGAGCCGCCTATGGTGCTGCCGTCGCCGGGGCTAGCGACTCCGTCGGGGCTAGTGGTGGAACCGTCGCCGGTGTGGCGCATTCCCAATTTTCTATCGCCAGCAGAGCATCAGCACTTGCTGGATTGGACGGTGCAGCAGGAAATCCAGTTTCAGCCCAGCACTACGTCTACCCAAGCGGTGGACTATCGTAAGTCCCTGGTGCTCTATACCTTGCCGGAGGTTGGGGAGCTATTCTCCCAAAAGATCAGCGCGGCCCTGCCCCTGGTGTTGGATCAGTTGGCGATCGCTCCCTTCCAGCCCACCCAGATCGAAACCCAGCTCACGGCCCACAATGACGGCCATTACTACCGCGTTCACAACGATAATGGCAGCGCGGACACCTGCACCCGCGTCCTCACCTATGTGTACTATTTCCATCATCAGCCCAAAGCGTTTACTGGCGGCGAGTTGCGCATTTATGATAGCCACATTCAGCAGAATACCTATGTGCAGGCGGAGTCGTTTCATACGGTGGAACCCCTGGACAATTCCATCGTGTTTTTCCCCAGCCATGTCATGCATGAGGTATTGACGATTCACTGCCCCAGTCGGGCCTTTTTGGATAGTCGTTTTACGATTAATGGCTGGATTCGTGGGTGAGCTGCGCCTGGGAGTCCAATAGGCAAATTGAAACGGTGTAGACTCGGTTTAACTGACATCGTTTGCAGGATATTCGGGATGATACAGGGGGCCGATCGTCCAACCGCATCGCAGTGGGGGTATTGCATCAATCCCCACTGTCATCAGCGCCTAAATCCTAGTCATCTAAAGCAGTGCCAGGCCTGTGGCACCGAGCTACGTATTGGCGATCGCTATCGGCTGGTGCGACCGCTGCGCCATTTGGGATCCACCTATCTCACCGAGGTTTTTGAGGTGGAGGATGAGGTAGACCAAGGGGTGAAGGTGATGAAGGTGCTGACCCGGAGCGATCGCAAGCTGGTGGAACTGTTTGAGCGGGAAGCGGAGGTGCTCCAGCGGCTAGATCATCCCGGCATTCCTAAAATTGATGATCTGGGATGCTTTCAGGTGACCCCGGCCCAGTGGAACCATCCCGTGCGCTGTTTGGTGATGGAGCGCATTGAGGGCGAAGACTTACAGCGCTGGATGACCTACCATCCTCCCATTAGCCAACCCCTGGCCTTGGCCTGGCTGAAGCAACTGGCCGATATCCTGCACCAAATCCACCAAAATCATCTTTTTCACCGCGATATCAAGCCCTCCAATATCATGCTGCGCCCGGCGGAACCTTGGGGACAGTTGACTCTGATCGACTTTGGTACGGTGCGGGAGGTAAGCCAAACGGTGCTGGAGGGGCGAGATTCCACCGTGGTCTACTCTGATGGCTATACGGCTCCGGAGCAAATTCGCGGGCGGGCGACGCCCCAGTCGGATTTCTATGCCCTGGGTCGTACCTTTATTCATTTGTTGACCCAAACCCATCCCAATGAACTGCCGGAGGATGAGCAAACCCATAATTTAGACTGGCAGGGCTATGCGCCCCATATTGCGCCGCTGTTGGCAAATCTGGTGAGCGACTTGGCGGATGAAGAAGCGATCGCCCGTCCCCGAAATTCCCAAGACTTGCTGGATCGGCTGGCGGCGGTGCAGGTTATTTTAACGCCCACTTCCATGTTTAGTGAGTCCTTGGAGCCCATGCCCTATCCCATGGTCACCTCCTACGGCGTGACGGATGTGGACGTAACGCGCCCACCCTTGGATGACGAGCACCAAGACACTCGACCCACCGTCAAGGTGCCCTGGTGGCGCTCCCATCAGCCGTTGTTGGCAACCTGTGGGGTGTTGCTGGGGCTAGTCGGGCTACTGTTGGTGAGCTGGGGGCGGCGGGAGTGGCAGCGTCAGCAGATGATTACCGCTCAGCGGCTGTTGGCCCAGTCGGAGCTGCTCTTACCACCTGCGGGACAAGAGTTGAAAACCTCCCTGCAGTTGGCAATCGAGGCTTGGCAGCGACTGCGATCGCTGCAGTTGCCCACCTTGCCAGCGGAGGATTTGATCCAAATGGGTCTGAGTCGCCTACCGCGATCGCAGTTGCGGATTGCCCATGGTGATGATGTAAATGCCGTGGCTCTGAGCGCGACGGGGCGCTATTGGGCGACAGCCAGCGCGGATGGTACGGCCCAGATCTGGCAGGTGGTGGGGGACGACGATCGCTCGGCTCTAATCACCACCCTGCAGCATGAGGCAGCGGTCAATACCCTGGCGTTTAGCCTGGATGAACAGTATTTGGCCACGGCTAGCCAAGATCAAACGGTGCAGCTTTGGGATAGTCAAGAGAACGAGGCTCGGGTGCTGAGCCATGGGGAAGAGATTCAGGCGATCGCATTCAGTGGCGATGGTTCCCAAGTGGTGGCGGCGGGAGCGTCTACGGTGACGGTGTGGGATGTGGTGAGCGGTGAACGGCTGGCTGAACGGCAACGCCCAACCCGCATCACCGCCATAGCGGTGCATCCCAATCAAGCTCAGGTGGCGATCGCAAGTGAGGATGGCCAGGTGGATCTATGGCGCTGGGATGGGGCGGAGTCGGTTCTGATTCAGCAGGATAGCCCCGTGCAGGCGATCGCTTTTAGTCCGGATGGCCAGATGTTAGCCACGGGCAGTTCTGATCGCATCGCTCGCCTGTGGGATGTCTCAACCCAAACAGAAGTGCGCCGCTGGCTGCATCCCCATAGTGTTGTGCAGCTTGTCTTTAGTCAGGATGGCCAGCGCCTGGTAACGGCGACGGGCAGTCCCCTACCCTTGCGCCAAGGCCACAGCGCCCAAGTCTGGGATGTGCAAACTGGGGAGGCGATTGCCCAAGTTGCCCACCAAGGCAATATTACAGATTTAGCGTTGAGTGACGATGGCACCCTCTTAGCCACGGCTAGTTTCGATCGCACCGCCCAAGTCTGGGATTTGACCCAAGATACGCTGGTGGCCCAAGTGCAGCACCAAGAAGCGGTGATGGGGGTGACCTTGGCTCAGGGACGACAGTTGGGCACCGCTAGCCTCGATAATACAGCTCAGCTTTGGGAACTGGTGGGCAATCCTGCACTCATGGTGCTGGAAGAGGAGGGGCCGATTTTAGCGATCGCCTTTAGTCCTGTTGATCCCTTGATTGCCGTGAGTACCGGCGACAAAACCCTGAGCTTGTGGCACAACGATGGTCGGCGGTTGCGGCAGTGGGAGACGGAATACCCCGTGCATACCCTGACCTTTAGCCCCGACGGACAGATCCTAGCGGCCACCAACCATCGCAATGTGCAGCTTTGGCAGCCTGATAACGGTAGCCTGATCCTTGACCTACCGCCCATGAATCCGGTGAATGCGATCGCCTTTAGTCCTGATGGGCAGTATTTTGCAACGGCAAGCACCGATACAACGGCGCGCGTTTGGGAAACCCGTAGCGGTTTGGAAGTGGCGCGGTTAACCCACGATAGCTTTGTCGAATCGTTGGCCTTTAGTCCCGATGGTGCCTTCGTGGCCACCGCTAGTCTTGATAACACCGCCCGTATTTGGGATTGGCAACAGGCAACTCCCCAAGAGCTAGCCCGTTTAGAGCATGGCAGTTTTGTAGAATCAGTGTTGTTTAGCCCCGATGGGCGATATATTGCCACGGCTAGCCTCGATAACACCGCCCGCCTTTGGGATTGGAGCAAGCCTGGCACACCCGAAGTCCATCGCTTGACCCATACCCATGATGTGAATGCGATCGCCTTCAGCCCTGATGGGCAGTACCTGGCCACCGTCAGCGGATCGCGCCTGCTGCAGCCATCGCAAAATGACACGATTCAAGTGTGGACGGTGGATCAAGGGCAATTGGTGCTAACCCTAGCCGATCAATCATTTATTGGGATGGGAGGCTTTAGTCCCGATAGTCAATATATATCGACGGTTAGTCAAGGGCAGGGGGTGCAGCTATGGCAGGTATCGAGCCGTCGGGAAGTGGCTCGGCTGCGGCGCATCGTCAGCCCGCGTACTAGTGTCTTTAGCCCCTCCCAGCCCATGCTGGGGGTAACGGGGGCGCGCCAAGTTTGGCTATGGTCGTGGAATTCAGTGGATCTGATTGAGCAGGCTTGCGATCGCTTATCGTTGCCGATGACGCGATCGGACTGGCGGCATTATATAGGACGAGAGCCCTATCGCCCTGCCTGTGGCGATCGCTCTGGTGACATGGGAATGCAAGGGAAGGTGGGGAATTAGGAGTTCCTTAGGGATACCTTGCCCAGCCATGAAGCAAATGCGATCGCCCTATCGGCTAGCTTCATGAAACCTTCATACAAAAAGGCTAGTTCCTAATGAATGTAACGATTTTGCAGGTAGAACTGCGGATCGAACCCCGCTATTGTGCTCAAAAACATGAGTAGTTGCCCAGATTACAGTCTCCTAGGTAACCAACTACAGTAAGAGCATAGGAGTTCCGAAGGACGATCCCATGAATGTATTCTCAACCCCCCAGTCTACGAACCCATCTGGATGTACAGATCCGTTTATATTTTCCCAAGATTTGTCTCCTACAACCTTGAATAGCAAAACCGTCTGCCTCGTATATCCTAACGGCGACGTAGTCGTGAGCTCCTGTGATCAACAAGACCCATCACGATCCATTATCCACCTAAGATGAGGTGTGTCTGGCTATGACACCACAGTCTTCTGTTCTTCACCGTCTCGAACATGCCGCATCAACCATGCGAGACGTGGCGATCGCCCGAGCAGCGATCGCATCTAGAGACCTACTCATTCGTACGGCTAAGCATTCAGGATGTCCGGTTTATGCTGTCACCGCAGACGATATCCTCGATCATCTTGAAACGCTGCGACATCCGCCTCTGCCAGAACTATCGGTCAGAACTCCGGTCACCAAGCACCATGCTCAGCGCTCATCAGATGAGTTTGAGCGATCTCTCGATCTCCTAGGCAACTTATTTAGCGGAGTTTCTCTAGAGGCTGAGTAACTCGGTTACGCCGAACTCTGAAGACCTCTGCCATCTGGAACAACTCAACCATCGTCACTGCTACGCGCATCCAAGCAAGGAGCTTCTGCTCTTTGCTTTTTTTATGTGAAGTCGATAACGTTTGGGCTCCAAGCATGGCTGAATGGATAGATTTGCCCTCATCCTCAACCCTTCTCCCTAGGGTGAGAGCGGATTTAGAACTTCATACTTGTATTCAGTAACCTTGTATTCAGCAACGCCGGGTTCCAGACACCCATACTATTTAGGCGATGATCAACATCGTACCTTTAGGGACGAGGGCAAGACCTTTCAAATCCAGACGTTGCTGAATGAAGCTGTGACATCAGAATGTGAGCGTCTCGCTCACGGTTCCTCAGCGCAAATCCTATGGCGATGCATCAACGTTCACATCCAACATGCTTAGCTGACCCGTCCCTGCGGTCTGTAGATGAAGAACATTTTGTTAACTGGGGTGCTAGGATTCGAACCTAGGAATGGCGGGACCAAAACCCGCTGCCTTACCACTTGGCGACACCCCATCACGGCTGCTTACATATATTAGCAGTTGTGTTACAGGTTGTGTCAACCTTTACAAAAGATTTTTGGCGATCGCCCTCGATTCCTAAAATCCCTGCCGCAGTAAGGCATCGGTCTGTTGATACAACCCTTGCCAAGCGCTTTGCCAATGGCTTTCCGATGACCAATGCTGAAAACAACTGGTTTGCGACAGCAGATAGTAGAGCAGCGCCTTGCGGTATCGGGGAGATTCGCTGAGGCGTTGTCCGGCTAGGGGTGGGCGTAGACCAGTGGCGACGGTGTGATGGAAGCGCTGGTGTAGGCGTTGGTGGGGCACGTCGGGGCGCACAGAGGGTGAGGGTATTACCTGGCAGGCAGGATAGTCGTCGAGCCCTAGACCGGTGGACTGGAGCAGCTCTAGATACTCGGTGCCGGTGAGCCCCTGCACGGAGCGATCGCCTTGGTTGAGCAGGTCATACCAGGTATTGCGGAAGGCGGCCGGAAAGTCGTGCATCATGGCA
>DATNRH010000039.1 GCA_036703605.1 Candidatus Obscuribacterales bacterium
ATGAGGTGGTGAAGGTCTATGTGCAGGATGTGGATGGGCGCAATGCAGTGGAACTCATGAACCCCAGTGAGTAGATGAGGGTCTGGTTTAATTGAGGGTCTGGTTTAATTAAGGGGCGATCGCTCCCTGGTGAGAAAGGGCACATCCAGGATCTCCCCTTGCGCTGTACCCACTTGAACGGTGAGTCCTGGGCCACCGGCCTTGGTGCGTAGGTAAGCTAAACCGATCGCACCAGATTCTGCAGAGGTAACACTGGTGAGCAAGCCCACCTTGGCGTCGTCCACCATCAAAACTGTCCCTGGCTCCACCCAATCAGATAGGCGAATGCCCCAAAGCTGTTGCTTGACGCCTTTATAGGTGTCTAGTCGCGCAATGGTTTCTTGCCCGATATAGCATCCCTTAAAAAACGAGACGGTATGCCACAGGCCAGCCTCTAGGGGATTGTAGTCTTCCGTCAGTTCCTGTCCTGGCATGGGTCGCCCCTGCTGGATGCGCAGCGATTCCCACAGATCTTGCCCAAACGGTACGGCTCCAGCTCCCGTGAGCTGTTGCCATAGGTCGGCTCCCTGATCGCGATCGCAGAACAAGGTATAGCCGGGGGTAGCCAAGCCGCTACCTGCCGCAACCCGCACCGTCATCCCGTTGAGGTCTGTAGCGACATGGGTCTGGGGGGGAGCGATCGCCAGCCCTACCTGTTGGAGAAGGCGATCGCTTTCAGGCCCCATGATGCTAAAGCAGGTCGTAGACTCAGTGAGGTCAGACAACTCCACCTTATCGGCAAAGAAAATAAATCGATCCATCCACTGCATTAGCTTGCTGCCATAGCCAGGGGCGGTCAATAAGCAAACATGATCCTCCAGCACGTAGGCGCTAACGAGGTCAATCGTTCGGGCCGTCGAGGTGACGAAGACCGTGTCGCAGCTTTGCCCTGGCTGCAGCGGTTCCATGGCATTGGTGGTTTGGTTGTGCAAAAACCGGAGGCGATCGGCCCCACCCACCCGCAGGCGTCCCCAGTGGGAGCGATCGCACAGGGCCACACCAGCAGCGATCGCTTGCCGAGCCTTCTCTTCCTGGCCAAACTGTTGGGGCACCGTTTGGTCAGCGACGGTCATAAAGGTGGCTCCGGCAGCAGCCTGCATCTCTTGCAATGTAGTCATCATCAAGCGTCCATTACAGCCTCAGTATCCGGCTTCATCGGGATGTATCCCCTTGATTCTACCGAACCTCGGCCGCCAGGTTGCTGACCTCAGCCTACAGAACTGCTCCTGGCCATAGCCATGGGCTAGAAATCTAGTTGCCCCTAGGATTCTCGTGATCCCGCTGACCCACCTGAGTGGTTACCGAACGTAGCCGGTAAGTCAACATCCCAGGCTGCAGCGACTCTAGGGCTTCTGCATAGAAAGGATCAGCCCCCGTGCCAATCAGCTCTGGTCGCTCTGCAAGTGCTAGCTGCTGCTCTTGGCTCAGCTGTACTTCAATGTTAGGCGTAATGCCGCGATGACTGATATCGGTTCCATTAGGCGTGTAATAGTGGGCAACCGTAACAGCTAGACCTGAGCCATCGGAAAGAGGGTGAACCGATTGCACCAAAGCCTTACCAAAGGTTTGCCGACCAATCACGATAGCGCGATCATTATCCAGCAACGCCCCGGTGAGGATCTCGCTAGAGCTGGCAGAGTTGCCATTCACCAGCACTGCCAGTGGTAGATCGGTCAACGCGGTTTGGTTCGCGGAAAAGTCTTCCGTGCGTCCCCGCCGATCCACCGTTTGCACAATAGCGCCTTCATCAATCCACATGCGGGAAATATCAATACTGGCCTGCAGCAGACCGCCCGGATTATTGCGCAAATCTAGGACAAATCCATTTGCCCCATCATCCAGCAAGGTTTCGATCGCTTGCTGCATTTGCTGAGGAGAATGGGAGCTAAATTCGGTAAGTCGGATATAGCCAATTCGATTGGCTCCCTCTTCCCGTAGCGTGTAGTTAACGGCAGGAACTGCAATACGCGCCCGGTTCAGCGAAACTTCAAAAGCGCCCACCGTATCCCGCTCAAGGCGCAGCATCACTTGGGTACCCACTTCGCCGCGAATTCGTTCTGAGGCCTGTTGTACCGTCATGTTGGCTGTAGATTCGCCATTGATCGCGAGGATGCGATCGCCCGTGCGTAGACCAGCAGCCATGGCCGGCGAACTCATCAACGGCTCAACCACCACGATGGAGCTGGTGTCCGGGTCGGCCTGTAGGCGAATCCCTACGCCGGAGAGTTCCCCAGAGGTTTGATTGGTCAAGGTTTCAAATTCTTCGGGATCCATAAACCGCGTGTAGGGATCCTCTAAAAGCTCTAGGGCATCCACTAGAGCAGCGTAGGCCTGCTCCGGGGACGCATACTCGGTTTCCAACAGGTCTTGGCGAACCGCTTGCCAATCGACTTGGTTAAAATCTTCATCTACATAGCTGCGGTTCACGATTTGCCAGGCTTCATCCAAAACAGCTTGGGGATCATCGTGCAGGGCGATCGCTGACCTGGAGGCAGCCATGGGGGTCAGGGTTGAGACCGCCATGGCAACAGCTAACGCTCCCCCGAGGCGACGAACCGATCTAGAACGAGAAAAAAAGTGCATTCGAGTCATATCAATACCTAGCCCTGAACGTGGACAGCGCAGCCTGCAAACCAATTAGCCAGAAACAACGGAGACCCCTTGGGGTCTTGATGCATTACCCATACGCTCCAACACCATCGATAGACGCCTGGCATAGCTCAACCGAGGCAGCGATCGCACCCTAACCGAAACGAGTGAGAAGGGATACAAACGATGATGACCTGAAACAAACCACTAGCCAGATGAGCCAAGCCTAGGGACACTAACCAAGAGTTGTGCTCAGAATACCCATCCCGACCTAAGAAATCGCAACGGATGAGCAGAATTGAGTAGACATGAACTATTGATTAGACATCAGCTCAGAACTTGGTTCCCCGCCAGAGTTGCGTCTCTAACCTCAGCTAGTCGATAGGCAAACGATCTAGCCATGAAGAGCTAGTAGGGATCTAGCCATAGATGGGAATCAATACAAAAGCGATCGCCATGATTCCGGTCGCGGATCGGACTATCTTGAACGTACAAGCGCGATCGCCCTTGTACCATCAGCATAGCCACAAGACCTGAAAGGCTCCCAAAACCCCTGTGCCAGTTTTGCTAAGCGTCCCTAGATACCCTCAAATCCAAGCCCAGCAAGATGTTGCCCCAATATCTTGCCCCTTGCGTCAGCCCCGAGTGCTAGAAATTTACTGATTTGCTTAAGGGTTTTACAACCCATGGGTTACAAACGCACTCAAGCCACTCTTAGGCTCTTGTTCAACGACCCCATGGAAGCAAGGGCAATCCCTGGCATCATCAGCGATCGCCTTCACCACCCACAGCCCTATCGCCCTCATCCTTGAAGATCGCACCTGCCACACAACCTACAGCCCAGAGCTGGCAACTTCACCGAAGGGTGACCACTACTTGGGCATGGGTATGTCACAATGTAAGCGGCTTTGCCAACTTTACATCTGCAAACCACCTACCCCTATACAAAAGATTGGAAAACTTGTGAGTTATGGAACCGATTTATCAGTACGCCTGGCTGATCCCGGTTCTGCCCTTAGCAGGGGCAATGTTGATCGGACTAGGTCTTGTTTCATACGGCACCACCGTTAATCGCTTGAGGAAAGCCTCTGCTTTCTTCATCGTGTTCCTCATTGGAGCTGCGATGGTGTTCTCCTTTGCCCTGCTATGGAGTCAGATCCAAGGGCACGAATCCTACACTCGCACCATAGACTGGGCTGCCGCCGGAGACTTTCATCTCAGGATGGGCTACACCATCGATCACCTAACGGCAGTGATGCTGGTGATTGTGACCACCGTAGCTCTACTGGTCATGGTCTACACCGACGGCTACATGGCCCATGATCCGGGCTATGTACGCTTTTATGCTTACCTGAGCTTGTTCAGCTCATCTATGCTCGGTTTGGTGATTAGCCCAAACCTGGTTCAAATTTATGTGTTCTGGGAACTAGTCGGGATGTGCTCCTACCTCCTGATTGGGTTTTGGTATGACCGCAAGGCGGCGGCAGACGCCTGTCAAAAAGCCTTTGTCACCAACCGGGTTGGTGACTTTGGGCTGCTGCTTGGCATCCTAGCCCTGTACTGGGCTACCAGCAGCTTTGAATTTGAGGAAATTGGTGTTCGCCTGACGGGCTTGGTCGAGTCCGGTAGTTTGAGTGTTGGGTTAGCCTCCCTATTCTGCATCTTGGTCTTTCTGGGCCCCGTGGCTAAATCGGCTCAGTTTCCCCTGCATGTATGGCTACCTGATGCCATGGAGGGCCCTACACCCATTTCTGCCTTGATCCACGCCGCAACCATGGTTGCGGCTGGAGTATTCCTCATTGCCCGGATGTTTCCGGTCTTCGAAGGTCTACCGGGCGTGATGGACGTGATTGCTTGGACTGGTGCCATCACAGCCTTTTTGGGAGCCAGCATCGCCATAACCCAGAACGACATCAAAAAAGGACTAGCCTATTCCACCATGTCTCAGTTGGGATACATGGTCATGGCCATGGGGGTAGGTGCCTATGGTGCTGGGCTGTTTCACCTGATGACCCATGCCTACTTCAAAGCGATGCTCTTCCTAGGATCGGGCTCTGTGATCCACGGTATGGAAGAGGTCGTGGGTCACGATCCTGCCCTAGCGCAAGATATGCGGCTCATGGGCGGTCTACGCCGCCATATGCCCGTCACCGCGATCACGTTTTTGATTGGCACCCTGGCAATCTGCGGGATTCCTCCCTTTGCTGGTTTTTGGTCGAAGGATGAAATCCTCGGCTCAACCTTTGCGGTGAATCCACTGCTCTGGGCCATCGGCTGGGGAACGGCGGGGATCACCGCCTTTTACATGTTCCGCATGTATTTCTCCACCTTTGAAGGAGACTTTCGTGGCAACCGGGATGACATTCGCCAGCAACTGCAAGCTGAGAAGCTACAGCGCATGGGCTTAGCCTTTGGTCCCGGTGCTATGGATCCGCAAGAGCTGACGGTGGATACCGATCCCCATGGGGATCACGGGGATGACCACGGGGATGACCACGGTCATGCCCACAGCGAGTTTCCCCATGAGTCTCCTTGGGCGATGACGATTCCCCTGATGGTCTTGGCGGTTCCGTCGATGCTGCTGGGTTTGGTAGGGACGCCCTTCGTCAACTACTTTGAGGCCTTCGTCCATCCACCGGGCGAATTGGTTGAAGAACTTCCCGCCTTCGGCATTCCGGCAGAGTTTGAGTGGGCAGAGTTTATCACCATGGCTGGTAGCTCTGTAGGCATTGGTCTAATTGGGATCAGCCTAGCGTCGTTGATGTACCTCACCTATAAGGTCAGTGCGGCAGCGATCGCCCAACAGATTCAGCCGCTGTACCAACTTTCCCTGAACAAGTGGTACTTTGACGAAATCTACGATGCCGTGTTTGTGAAAGGCAGTCGTCGTCTAGCGCGGCAAGTGCTAGAAGTAGACGTGCGCATTGTAGACGGCGTCGTCAACCTGGCAGGGTTTGTTACGTTGATTACAGGAGAAGGGCTGAAGTACCTCGAAAATGGTCGGGTACAGTTCTATGCTCTGATTGTGTTTGGTGCAGTGCTAGGTCTGGTGCTCGTATCAGGCATCACCTAAGCGTCAAGCGATAGCTAGTCTAGGATTCTTAGCTATCCAGGTTAGGAGTAGGGGCGATCGCTCCTACTCCCAGCCGTCCCAACGACGAGATCTTGACTGATGTTGAAGAAACGCAGAGTATTCGATAGTTTCACTCATACTGTTGATACGTTGTCTGAAGCTGAGCCCAAGTACCCGTTCAACGTCAGGTTCTACGACGAGCGTTCAGGGAAACAATGATGACAACTACCCCTAGGGCAGGCATCCTTTTTCCCAGCACGCTGGTTTGAATAATCTGGCTTAATGATCATAAATTTTCGATGAGTATGGCTGATTTTCCCTGGCTAAGCACCATAATCCTATTCCCGATCTTGGCAGCATTGCTAATCCCAATCCTGCCCGACAAGGATGGCAAAGGCCGAGTTATCCGTTGGTATGCACTAACGGTAGGTCTCATTGACTTTGCCCTGATCATTTACGCGTTTTACAACTTCTACGACGTCTCTAACCCAGACATGCAGCTTGTCGAAAGCTACAGTTGGGTGCCGTCTCTTGATCTCAACTGGTCAGTAGGAGCTGATGGTCTATCCATGCCGTTAATTTTGCTCACGGGTTTTATTTCTACCCTGGCAATTTTGGCATCTTGGCCGGTGACCCTGAAGCCCCGCCTGTTCTACTTTCTAATGCTGGCCATGTATGGCGGGCAGATTGGGGTGTTTGCTGTCCAGGATATGCTGCTGTTCTTCTTTATGTGGGAACTGGAGCTGATCCCGGTCTACTTACTCCTCTCCATTTGGGGCGGCAAGAAGCGGCTCTATGCAGCCACCAAGTTTATTCTGTACACGGCTGGGGGCTCACTGTTTATCCTCGTAGCAGCCCTAGCCATGGCCTTCTACGGCGATTCTGTCACCTTTGACATGCGATCGCTCATGGATAAAGACTTTCCGCTGAAGTTCCAGCTTTTAGTCTATGCAGGCCTCTTTGTGGCCTATGCGGTGAAACTGCCCATTTTTCCCCTACATACCTGGCTGCCCGATGCCCACGGGGAAGCCACGGCTCCAGTCCATATGTTGCTGGCGGGCATTCTTCTGAAAATGGGCGGCTATGCCTTGATTCGCATGAACTGCGAGATGTTGCCCGATGCCCATGCCTACTTTGCGCCAGTCCTTGTCGTCTTGGGGGTGGTGAACATCATCTACGCAGCCCTCACCTCCTTCGCCCAGCGCAACCTCAAGCGGAAGATCGCCTATTCGTCGATT
>DATNRH010000040.1 GCA_036703605.1 Candidatus Obscuribacterales bacterium
TCTACGCCGCTGCGATCGCCCCTCGCTATCATAGACTATGAGATCTAGCACAGCCGGTTGTCATTACCCTATTCATGGACAATTATCCAACCCATATTCTCTTTTCCCAGCATGGTCTCACAGACACAAACCAAACGATGCAGGCGTTGGCCCATCGACTGGCGGGGTCGCAGATGCATGTTGTTGCCCCTAATTTAGGGTATATGCGCACGCTATGGCGCATGCAGCCCCTGCTAAAAACGATCGAGCAAGCAGCCCAAGATGCCTTCTGCTGCTATCCAGATCCTCCCGTGCGGATTGTGGCGACTTCTCTAGGTGGTGTGCTTTGGGTCGAGCTATTGTCCCAGCATCCAGAATGGTGGCCGCGCATCGAGTCGCTGGTGCTTTTAGGTGCGCCCATTGGCGGCTCGGATTTTGCCCGCATGGTAGATCCTTTGGGATGGGGCATTGGCATTGCTAAGCATCTGGGTCAAAATCGTCGAGACTTGGCAGAAGCGATCGCGGCGAAGATTCCTACCTTAGTTGTGGCAGGACATACCACCGGCGGACGCGATGGCACAGTGCCTATCGAAGCTACGAAGGTGAACCATGCCCATTTCGTCTGTTTAGAAGGCGTCACCCACCCCCAGCTTCGCCACCATCCCAAGGTGGTTCAGACCATTCAAGACTTTTGGGCCCAGCCGCGATCGCCCCTACCGCCAGCCAATAGTCGAATCCTACAGTTGATTGACCAATTTCGCCGTGTGCCTGGCATGACGGATACCAGCACTCGATATTTTGCCCAGGCGACGCCGGTCTGTACCCTTGCCGATGGCATCACCCTGCGCACCTGGAGAAATCCTGTGGGCGTAGATTATCTCTTCATTGCCAATGCCCAGGGGCAATGTACCTATGCTAGTTTCGTCGGCTGGATTCATGCTGCAGACCTACGCCAAGCTATTCAGCAAGCCCAGGCATCTTAAACCTGTGGCATGATGGTCTGTGTATCATCATGCCTGAGATATCAAGTTCGGTTGAATGGTCATGGCTCGGACATTCTGCGGTGTGGCTATTACGTATGAAGTAAAAAGCCTTGCTCATGAGTAGGATGCACTGGCGATGCTTTAATGAGTCTAAACGTTATGAGACAGTGCGTTGCACCTGCCTAACTGCACCCAATAACATGGTTAATGGATTGAACTTACATATCTGCGATCGCCCCCTAAACTAAGACGCTCGGGCTATCTGTTGCTGGCGACGTTTAATCTTCAACGATACCCAGCGTTTCCAGATCGCAAAGGATGCATCATCAGGATTTGTTTCATCCCAGGCGGGGCGAGCGGTAATCTGATGATACCAGGTGGCGATCGCCGGATAGTCGTTGAAATCCAACCCCAGCCGGTGCAGCAATGGAAGTACGGTGCCAACGGTGATATCGGCTAAGGAAATCCCGTCACCTCCGAAGAATGGAGCATCGCCTAACTGCTCAGATAAGAATATCAGGATCCGCTGTAGTTCCTCGGTGACCTGAGTTAGTTCAGGATTGAGCACCCATGGGGGTAGCTGGGACATCAGTTCATTGGTAGCAACCATCTGCACCATGCGCATCTTAGCGATCGCTTCTGGAGATTGGGGTAGCAATGATGGGGTTGGATACTGGGCTTCTAGGTAGTCCAAAATAGCTAGAGACTCCAGAATTCGCAAGGAACCATCGACGAGTACCGGTACATGGTGAAAGGGATTGAGGGCCAGAAACTCGGGCTGAAACTGATCGCCATTGAGGTTCACTACAACGGGCTCGAACGCAAGTCCTTTTTCCAGGAGGGCAATCCAAACGCGGCGGGCAAAGGGGGACAGGGGATGGTAGTAAAACGTCAGCATGGAGTCTCCTG
>DATNRH010000041.1 GCA_036703605.1 Candidatus Obscuribacterales bacterium
GGCGTCATACCCATCTAATGTGAAGCACCATGGGTGTAGGGTATGTTAGCAAAGCGTAGCGCACGGCAAACCTGCAATCATGTGCATCTTCAAATGAATTGGGTATGACGTAACGTCTCATAATGTTCCTTGAAGCTAGTATCAATTTACACATAAATTTGGGTGAAGGAGTAAGGGTTATTTCTGGTATCCTGGTACCCTATGAAGCGATGGCTTGGAAAAGGGTGTCTAGGGGGGAGCTCTATGGAGAGGATCGATCTGGCGAGGGGTGGTCTTGTGTGATGAAATGTCTTGTGAATGGATAAAACGGTCTTGAGCACCTTGCAACGTGATTTGGCTATCTATCCCGCATCTGTGACGATTGTAGTCGCTGATAGTGATTCATCTATTGGGCAGGATGTAATGTTCTGTTTGATGGATCTGGGCTACTGCCCGCAGCGGGTACAGCTTATCCAAGATCTGCACATGGCTCTAGAAGCAGGTACGGTTGACTTACTGTTCCTGTCGGTTCAGTGGTTGGAGCAAGGGCTTGATCTGCAGGCGATCGCTGCCATTCCTGTGATTCCGTTTGGTTCTGATCAAGAGCGATCGCGGGCCTATGAAGCTGGCGGTATAGACTACCTAACGCTACCGTTTAGTTCTGCAGAGCTTCAGGCTAAGGTACATATCCACACCCAACACCGAGCTGTGGTAGCCCAGTTGCGCCAACAGCAGCAGCAGCACTACCAGCAGGAAGAACGCTGGCGGCTGTTGATGAAAGGCACCGGAGACGGCATTTTTGACTGGGATATCACCACAGGACAGGTGATGATGACAGCCCGCTGGATGTCCATGTTGGGCTACATGGAAGGGGAGTTTGTTGGGACGTTCACCACCTGGACAGATTTGCTGCATCCCGACGATCGCGATCGCACCCTAGCAGCTCAGCAGGCCTATATTTATCATCAAAGCCCAGATTACCAGCATGAATTTCGGCTACGTTGTGCAGATGGTAGCTATAAGTGGATTTTGGCCCGGGGGCAGGCGGTCTGGGATGAGTCTGGCTGTCCAGTGCGCATGGTGGGGTGGCATCAAGATATTAGCGATCGCAAGCAACTTGAGCTAGCTCTGCAGGCTTCAAAGGCCCAGCTTAGTGATATCCTCAATAGCATTGGAGCCTCTATTGGTAGCTTTCGCTACTACGATGATGGTTCATGGGAAACGGTGTATCATTCCCTGGGCTGTATTGCCGTATTTGGCTATCCCCTGGCTATTTTTCCGGCAGAAAAATGGTTGTCGTGCATCATACCAGAGGATGCGGAAACCTTCATTCCTCACTTGATCGATACGATACGACAAGAGCGCAGCAATACCTTTGAATATCGCTATCGTCATCCCGATGGTTCCATTCGCTGGATCTCAGACACTGTCACCTCTCGGCGTGACGAGATAGAATCCTGCTGGGTTGTGACTCTGGTGGGAATTGATCTGAGCGATCGCCGCCGAGCGGAGCAGGCACAGCGAGATAGTGAAGCACGCTTTCGGGCCATTTTTGAGGCAGCCCAAATTGGTATTGTGGTGGGCACTGCGCCAGACTACTGGCTATCGTTCACCAATCCTTGCTTTTTAAACCTGTTAGGCTACAGTGCTGAGGAGTTAGCAACTTATCAATGTTTCGATATTTCTTATCCTGATGATCTGCCGGCTGAGCGTCAACTTTTAGATGAATGTCTGGCTGGGCAGCGAGACTGCTATCAACTGGAAAAGCGATTTATCTGCAAAGATGGTCATATTATCTGGACGCATGTGATTATGTCGATGGTGCGGGATCCTCAGGGGCAGATCCAGTCCGCGATCGCCTTGGTGGAAGACATCAGCGATCGCAAACGGGCAGATCTGGCGCTGCAGGAAAGTGAAACCCGCTTCCGTGACCTCATTGAGCAAACCTCTGACTGGGTGTGGCAAACCGATGCAGACGATCGGTTTACCTACGTCAGTCCCCAAGTAGAGCACATTCTAGGGTATGTCCCGGATCAAGTGCTAGGGCATACAACCTTCGATTTTATGGAACCCCTAGAGCGCGATCGGGTGCGGTCGATTCTGCGCCCCTATGTGGAACGGGCCATGTCTTTTACGGGAGTGGAGAAAACACTCATTCACCAAGCGGGTAGACTGGTGACCTTAGAAACAAGTGGCTCTCCTATCCTAGATGCCCAGGGTTGGTTGCTGGGCTATCGCGGCATTGCTCGGGATATTACAGAACGCAAGCAGGCTGAGCTTAAGCTGCAACTAGCCAAACAAGAGGCCGAGGCAGCCAATGTGGCTAAGAGTCAGTTTCTGGCAAGCATGAGCCATGAACTGCGGACGCCGCTCAATGCTATTTTGGGGTTTGCTCAGGTGATGGGATACGATACGCAACTGTCGGCTGATCATCGTAATTTCGTTCAGACTATTCTGCGCAGTGGAGAGCACTTGCTAGAGCTAATCAATGAGGTGCTGGATTTATCCAAAATTGAAGCCGGGCATATGTCCGTTGAATATAGTACGTTCAATCTTCCAGATTTTATCCGAACGAGCTGTGAGATGCTCTACCAACAGGCGGATATGAAAGGTCTCACGCTCCATTTTGATCTTGCAGAGAACACGCCTAGTTACATCATGACCGATGCCCACAAGCTGCGTCAGGTGTTAATTAATCTGTTGGGCAATGCAATTAAGTTCACAGACCAAGGACAAATTTTTCTGCGGGTTTCGGCTACAGTGCATCCCCATTGCGATCGCCAACAGTTAACCCAGGTTTTTCTGACGTTTGAGGTTGAGGATACGGGTATTGGTATTGCGCCTGAACATCAAGCCAGGATTTTTGAAGCCTTTGAGCAGGTGTCGGATGCTTCAAATGGTTCAAAATTTGCTGATGGCACAGGACTAGGGCTGACGATCAGCCGCCGTCTGCTGGATCTATTGGGTGGGCAGATTACCCTAGATAGTCAACCTCAGCGGGGGAGCCTCTTCCGCTTTTCTATCCCTGTGCGCCTTGCCACCTCGGCAGATCTTGAGCAGACCCTGCCTACTAGTGTGGTGATTGGCGTTACGCCTGGTCAGCCGACCTATCGAATTTTGGTGGTGGATGATCAGGAAGATAATTGTCAATTTTTGATTCAAACCCTGAGTATCATTGGCTTTGAGACCCAGGCTGCAGATCGGGGAGAGGCAGCGATCGCTCTTTGGAAGCAGTGGCAACCCCATTTAATTTTGATGGATATCAACATGCCGGGAGTGGATGGCTATGCGGCGACTCGTCATATTCGTAGGGTGGAGCAGACTAAAGGCGTTGATCAACATTCCGGTCAAACCATCTGCCCAACGCGCATTTTGGCCATGTCGGCTAGTGCCTTTGATCGCGATCGCACCTATGCCCTAGCGGTGGGATGTGATGACTTTTTGACGAAGCCAATTCAGCTGCAGACGTTGTTTCACAAAATTGCCGCGCTCATTCCTGTTCACTATGTTTTCAGCCAAACGATGGATGTAGTACCTGCTCCACCTGCTCTTGCCTCCGATCAGCTTTGTGTGATGCCCAGGGAGTGGATCGAAGAACTATGCCAACGGGCTGCCCTGTGTGACTCGACGCATATTGATCACCTGCTCAAGCAGATTCCAGCGCACCATAGGCTTTTGCAAGAAGGATTACAGTGCTATAACGATATGAGCCGGCTTGATATTATCTTGGACTTAGCAGATGCCTGTCTCCGCATGAATAGCAATGAGTCGAAGCTAGACTAGCTTCGACAGCGATCGCCTACCTATCTTTAACGATCCAACGTATGATAGGCATATAGGTGTTGCTTTGAATAGGATGATGAATCTAAATGTTCAAGATGGCTAGTGTAGGCGGGCAGCGATCGCCCCTACTCAAGGTCATTCGTTCGATCTTCGTTCGATCCAGTCATACTAAAATAGACTGTTCTTCTATGACGTTTATTCTTGCTGTATTTCAGGTATAGCAATCACCATCTATGGTAAGACAACGCTGCAAATGAACCCTATGGTTCCAAGGCATAGATAGTGTCCTGCCTCTGTCCCTTGATCAAAGCAGCAGCAACCATGGGGACTTCATGCAGCCTCCTCTAACCAAGAGGATAGCTGTTGCCATACAGCATTCTAGGGTTGTGAAATCTTAGGGCTCTCAACTTTGTTCGTTAACGTCTGTGATGTTGACGAGCCTGTATCTAACTTACTAATTATGACCACACATCATAGAGAAAACAACCTGGATTTGTCTGATCAAAATAAGAAGGCTTGGGACTCTTTGTATGCATCGACAAAGGATTTAGTCTGGGGCACTCAACCCATTGGGTTTATTGATATATTTATTCCTTATATTAAGAATAGGTTACCTAAGTCTTCTTGTATTTTAGATGCTGGTGCAGGAGAGGGGCGCAACCTACCTAAACTTCTAGCCTTGTCCGATCACATCGTTGCTTGTGATGCTTCAGCACATGCGCTAAGTAAAATCTCCACAACACTCCTCGCCCTTCTGAAAACAGTCACCTGTGACCTTGAATCTATTCCCTTGGAGGATGGCTACTTCGATTTTATATTGCTTGCAGATGTGGTTGAAACCTTACCCGATCCACAACCAGTGCTGCGTGAACTGCATCGCCTGTTGAAGCCAGGAGGCTTGCTGCTTTGTAATATTCCTGGCTTTGAAGATAGCATTGCTGACATTGATATGGAAATAATCGGGGACAATCAGTATTTATATCAAGGGCGATACTTTTACCGCTTTGTTCATCAAGATGAAGCGATCGCCCTCTTGGAATCCTGTGGATTTCAAATGGTAGATCATCAGCTTTGCTCATGGGCGGAGGCAGCCCATCCATCGTTCCGCAGTGATGCCCATATGCACTCAAGCTATGTGTTCTTGGTTGAGAAAGCAGGTTGACTCAAGTCTACACCGGTGTTGCTGAATGACGATGTAAAATCGGCATATAAGCGTTTCGCTCACGGTTCGTTCGCATATCGCATCAATTATATCTTGATGCAGTAACGTCTCTACGTCTTGTTATGAGGGTGCAAGAATAGCCTTTACCTCCACCACCACGCGACTTTTGCTGGACAATAAATGCTCTCGTATGGCTTGGATTGCTTCTGCGGTCTGTTGCTGGGCGATCGCCTCATAAACCCGTCGATGTTCGGTATTGATATCTAGGACTCGGGGATTGTGGTGGGTGGTGCGAATGCGTAGAAGGGTCATCTTGCTAAACACCTGATCAAGCAGTCCCAGTAAGCATAAGTTACCGGAGCTTTCGGCAATCAGGCGGTGGAAGCGATAATCTAAATCCAGCATCTGAGATCCCAGATCGATCGACGGCTTTTGCTTAATTAAGGTATCTGACTCGTTCAAATAGTACTCAAATTGGCGCAACTGCTCTGGCTTAATCCACCGGCAGGCTTCAGTGACTGCCAAGGTTTCCAAGGCAATCCGGCAATCATACAAATGCTCAGCTTCGCGAGCGGAGATAGTTGTGACCCGCAGCCATCCGTTACCATCAGCCGTCACCAGCTCTTCTTGCTGGAGTTGACGAAGAGCTTCTCGAATAGGAGTACGGCTTACTTTAAGCTGGCTAGCAATTTGAGTTTCTATCAAGCGATCGCCAGGCAGTAACTCACCGGATAAAATGCTGTCTCGCAGTGCATCATAGGTTTGCTCTGACAAAGACTTTTGACGCTGAACGACTTGGTTAATGATTCCCAAGATCACAACTCCTAACTGATCCAATACAAGAGACTCGGTGATGGTACGGCAAGGCTCTAGGCTGATAGCAGAGTTGTTTGATGCCATAACCATAACCTTCTTTGCGAAGCTGCTTGGCGGATGGTCGTCACGCAGGCTATGCCTAAGATAGCTCATAGCGCACCGATACTATAAAATCTGGTTAAACAACCACAGGATACGCCCTGCATTCTAGCCCTTGTTCAACCTTAGATCATTATAGGAGTCTTAGCCTAAATCCTTTTCCTGAATGTTAGCCAATGAGGGCTGCAGGGCGGTGGCTAGAACCATAGACTTGACATAAGCGGCACCGCAGCGCTGAGCCTAATGGAGAATCTGGGAGAGAAACTGCTGGGTACGCTGATGCTTGGGATGGGTGAAGAACTCTTGGGGGGTAGCCTCTTCTACAATTTGCCCCTCAGCCATCAATACGATGCGATCAGCAACTTCCCGGGCAAAACCTACCTCATGGGTAACACACACCATGGTCATCCCTGATTGGGCTAAGGAACGCATGGCGTCCAACACCTCTCGCACCATTTCCGGGTCGAGTGCTGAGGTCGGTTCATCAAATAGCATAATTTTGGGCTGCATTGCCAAGGCACGAGCGATCGCCACCCGCTGCTGCTGCCCCCCGGATAGTTGTCCTGGATACTTATGGGCTTGATCTAAAATTCCTACTCGCTCTAGTAATTCTGCTGCAATATCTTTGGCCTGTTGTTTACTCCATCGACGCACTTCCATGGGGGCAAGAGTAACATTGTCTAGTACGCTTA
>DATNRH010000042.1 GCA_036703605.1 Candidatus Obscuribacterales bacterium
AGGGCTAGACCCACACCCAACGTAATGCCCAGCGTCAGCAATCCATAGCGACGGCGACTGTAGAAAAAACCGTCTGTGACATCCTGGTCTGGGCCTTTGCGACTCCACCACCACCAGCCATAGGCACTAGCCACCAAGTAATAGACCTGTTCTAAGGCATCGGAGTAGAGCTGAATTTGGTAGAACAGACTCATGTACAGCAGGACGCTAAGAATGCCTACCGGCCAAGTCAACATATGTTTTTGGGCAATCAGCCACACCGACCCTAGGTAAAGAATGGTTCCAATCAGTTCGATGTAGCTCATGGGATAGCCCAGGATGGTAAACGCGATAGTGTTGATGCTTAGAAAATCAGTCATTGGCAACCTGGAAATGCTCTAGAAGATTATGGTACTTCTCAAATTGAGCAAGTATCCGTTCCACATATCCTATCCGGGTCTGTAAGTCGCCTCGCACTCTAAAGAAGGGAATCTTACGCACCACTAGATCATTAATAATTTGCTTCTGAAAGACGGCTCTGTTGCCCTTTCCAGACCGATCCCACGTATCGTCGTAGGGAATATCGGTTTCACACAGAAACACTAGGTCATAGCGCGAGGCACAGCGATCCGCTAGCTCCACCAGATGGGATGTAGCGGTGCCATGGTAGTAGTGGGAGAAGCGGTAGGTGGTAAGAGCGTTGGTATCGGTGAAGAGGTAGCGATTCGCTTGAGTCAGTTGGATGTCTTCTCGCTCTAGATGACCCGTAGCAATGTCTTCAAGCTGCTCTAGGGATAGCCGCCGTTCCACCTGATGGGTTTCCCAATAGTCCCTGCCGTATTCTGGCATCCAGATCGTGCTGTAGTGGCGGGCTAGGGCTTCAGCGAGAGTCGTTTTACCCGTGGAGGGTGCCCCTAGAAAGACAACATGGGTGATTAGATCCCGATAGACCAGCGGATCTAGGAACTGGCGGTATTGGTAAGGGTTGGCGCGTACTTGGGTAGCTGAGATAGGGACAGCGGTACGGTTTGCCCAGGTTGATTGGGGTGTCCAGTCGACTAAACGGTTTACAGCTCCTAGCGCCTGACTCATGTGTTCTCCATAAAACTCTCTGGAGTAGAAGTGAGTCACGCTGAGGCCCTGAAGCTGTTCCAAAATATAGGTTTCGTGGGCTTGCTTGATTTCAGGGGTATCGCCGATCTCGGTTGGCCCATCCCAGGCTTCAATGACCCTAACCGTTGGGCATAGTTGACGAATCCAGTTAGCCCTGATGGAGAGCGGTACAGCCGTTGTTTCGGGGCAATCATAGACCATGACGATCACCTC
>DATNRH010000043.1 GCA_036703605.1 Candidatus Obscuribacterales bacterium
GATGGAGGCGGGTGATGCCCTGCATTTCATAGAGATCATGCCCCACCGGATCACAAAGCACCGATAGCAAAATATCTGGAGCCGCATACCAAGGGATATCTGGCGTGAAGCGTTGGTGCAGGCAATAGATCAGATCGGTGGTGAGGGTGAGAGGAAAGGCCGCATGGCGGGCTAGGGTCAGGATTTGGCGCTGGTAGCGAGGATCGGAGTATGACCGAGAAAACACCGCCACGCGATCGTCCTGCTCCGCCAATTGGGGCATGAGGGATTGATAGTTGACCGGGGTTGAAGACGTTGATGACATGGGGCAGAAGGGCTAGGCAGACCGTCGTTGGGTATGGGGCATGAGGGCTAGATCCGCGAGCTGGTCTAGAGCAATCATATCGAGGCCAGGCAGGGAAGCGATCTTCTCTGCGGCACTTCTGACCCAGCGCTGGGCCGGCACCGGATTGATCCAGAGCACCTGCCGCACAGAAGGCCCCATCTGCTTCAGCCACGTTTCCACCCCCTCCACCCGTTCAGGGCTGCGATCGCCCATGGCAGCTCCCGCATCACTAATCACCATCACCACCGTGCGACTGCTATGGAGCCGAGGCAAAATCCGCCCGAGGGATTGGGCCTGGGTGGGCCGATCCCATTCAAATAGATAGTCATCGGGGTAGGCCGTGAAATAGTAGCGCTCCGCCGGATCAATCCAGCGATCATCCACCGCCTTGAGCAACGCCTGAATGGCAGGGCGGTAGGGAATCATGGCATTGTGGGTATCCACCAATATCAGCGCCTCCGTCTTCCGCGTCAGCACCGGCCGCAGCACCACATCTGCATAGATACCTTCCCGCTCAATGGCCGCCAAGGTCGCAGGGAGATCAACCTCCTGCTGGCGACTAGACCGCACCCGCACCCGCAACGAACGCCAAAGCGATCGCACCTCAGCAGCAGTGAGGGGAAGCTGATTGGGGTTGACTTCAATCGGCACCGTGTTTTCATCTCCCCGCTGTACCGGCCCACTGCCAGGCGATCGCATAGCGCTGGGCACATTAGCCAAGATGGGATCCGATTGAGGCGTGGGTTCGATGCGATTGCGAGGCGGCAGCGTTGGCAGTTGTCCAAGGGTTGGCGATGGTGAAGGCGGCGGCGGCGGCGATACCGGCGCGGGAGTTGGCGCAGGCGACGGCTCGATAAATTGACCCGTATATTGACGAACGTAGGCATCGAAGAGGCGATCGAACTCTTGATAGAGCGGACTGCCCGGCACCTGCTTACACCACAACGCCCGACACACCAAACGCAAACTCTCCCAGCCCCCCAGACCAAACCCACAGGCCAACGCCTGCCGTAGATCATCATACTGAGCGATCGACAACTGAAACCTAGCTCGATAGGTTTGGAATAGATCTAAGAACGGCGACGCTTCCGCTATCATGCCTAGGTTTTCTCCTGGTTCGACAGCCGCTCTTGATAGAATTTTTGCTCGTCTTTTGTCTTAAATAACGTGCTCAAAAGTGGGTAGTGATTCGCCAAGTTTTGCAAGTCTGCCCGAGCCTCTTCGACCGATTTAGGAGGCGTGAGCAAGAGAGCCGTAAGGAAGTCTAGAAAGGCGCTCGTTGACGGTGGATTGACACTGCGATTGTTCTCAGAGGCTTGGCGAATGCGATAAAACTTGTCTACGGCTTCCTGCACTACAGCGTCTTGGTCTTTCGTAAACTCAAACCGACTTTTAATAATTTTAAGGAGCTGTTCCTCATCTGGAAATGGCACATAGTAATACAAACATCGCCGCAGAAAAGCCTGGGGCAATGGCTTCTCGCGATTGCTGGTGATGATGATAATGGGCTTCTGTTCGGCAACAATCTCTTCCCCGGTTTCAGGGATCGTAAACCGCATATCATCCAGCTCTAGCAAGAGATCATTGGGGAAATCGCTATCGGCTTTATCGATTTCATCAATCAGCACAATGGAGCGATAGCCTTGTTTATCGTTCTTATGAACATCATCGCTCTTATGAACATCATCGCTCTCACGACCATTACAAAAGGCTCGACCCAATGCCCCAAATTCTCGGTATGCTTCTCGATTAAATAATCGCTTCTGCAACTCCTCTGCTTCCTTCTCTGGAAGGCGATCGCGAGCCCCCATCAACTGCGCATCCCGCAACCGAGCGATCGCATCATAGCGATACTTGCCATCCACCGCCCGCGTTGTAGAATTGACGCTCCAAATGTGAAAATCCCACCACGTTTGTCCTAATGCTTGGAGGCGATCGCGATAGCGTTGGGTATATTCATAGGCGATCGCCCCTGCCAGCCGAGTCTTGCCGCAGCCGGGCTCCCCTTCAAGCAATAACGGTTTTTCGAGAGCGATCGCAAGGTTGACCACCTCACTCAAGTTTGGGGCAGGCAGGTAGGGATGATAGACGCGCCCGCGATCGTCGGTTTCCCCAGCGCGATCGGGCTGCTCTGTGCCCTGATAGTCGTACTTGTATGGGTCGCTACTCTCCGCACTCATCCTGCCTTCTCCAATTTCCAGTATTGTTCGATATCCGCAAACGTAAGGCTAAATGCCTTGCAAATCGATCGAATCATCGCTTCAGGATCATCTGTTGACGTTGAACCCTCTTTGCTCATAGCTATAATCATCTCCTTCACCTTCTCTTTCCCGATATAGGTACAAGCATGATTAAAGTTGTCAGCATGATTCAGCCAGTCTGCAACATCATTGAAGCCAATCTCATGCAAATCATCCAATCGTGCTAATCCAGTCCATTGTGGATCAATAGATTTATTTTTCAATGCATTGATCAAATCCTCACCAAGACAAATACAGTTTAGTTCTTGAAAAGCGTTTGACTGACGAAAGCTTCCAAGAAGATAAATGAAGACACCTGATGCAGGCTCTTTAATATGACGTTTAGCCTCTTTCATCAGCGGGATCAGAAAGTTTTTAATACATGTATCTATTTCACTCGAATACTTGTTGATGTACAGTGCAATAATTACAGGCTTACAGCTCGCTTTTTCACAAATGCGCTTGATGATATCATCCTCTGGTTCCAATTCAATGCCGAGCTTACCAGTAATTTGCTCATGTAGGCTGTCAATAAAACTATCACTATAGAACTGTATTAGCCCTGGTCGAAAAGATATAAATGTTGCACTTAGGCTGTCAGGAATGTCTCGTGCAAACCTCTTAACAATCCACCTTTGAGTGAAGTCACTC
>DATNRH010000044.1 GCA_036703605.1 Candidatus Obscuribacterales bacterium
GGAATTACCATGAGTCTGGACCTCCGAGGCCTTACACCCGCACCGGTCACCCCCTTCACCCGTGATGGCGAAATCGACTACGCGGCGATCAACAAATTAGGCGCCTGGCTGGGAAGCATCGATGGTGTCAAAGGGTTGGTAGTGCTAGGCCATGCCGGGGAAGGCACCTTCCTCACCTCCCAAGAGCAAACAAGCGTCATCGAAGCATTCGTCGAATCGGTGAAAGGTGAAATTCCCATCATCGCTGGCATCACAGGCGAAGGCGATTACGTTGCTGCTGAAGAAGCCAAGCGTGCAGTCAAGGCTGGCGCTTCTGCGGGGCTGGTCTACCCGTCACATGGATGGCTGCGGTTCGGCTACCAAGAAGGTGCACCGCAGGAGCGTTACCGCCGCATCCACGCTGAAAGTGGGCTGCCACTCATTCTCTTCCAGTACCCGGATAACACCAAGGCCAACTACAACCTTCAGACACAGCTTGATATTGCAGCGCAGCCTGGCGTCTTTGCCATGAAAAACGGTGTGCGTAACATGAAGCGCTGGGACACAGAAATTCCTGTGATTCGCGCTGAGCAGCCGGACCTGCAAATCCTGACTTGCCACGATGAGTACCTGCTGCACACCATGTTCGATGTGGATGGAGCACTGGTAGGTTACGGTGGTATTGCTCCCGAGCCACTTATCGAGATGATCAAAGCTGGCAAGGCCAAGGACTACGCTAAGGCGCGGGAACTTCATGATCGACTGCTTCCCGTGACCAAGAATGTCTACCACCGGGGCTCGCACATGGAAGGCACCGTGGCGCTCAAGTGGGCACTCGTAGCTCGCGGAATTCTTGATCACGCCACTGTACGTGCACCTCTGCGCCCGCTCGCTGAAGGCGCAGATCAACAGATTGCTGACGCCATGCGTGAAGCCGGACTGGCCTGAGCCTTAAGGTGGGCTTGTCTAAGAGACAGTTATTACCTGGCGGTGGTGCCCCAGGGGGTATCACCGTCTGGCCAATCTCTCGCTCCTTCTTATAAAATATAAGCCTATCCAGGAGAAAAAGATGAATTGTGGCTCAAAGCAAAATCCAAGTACCGCCTCTTCATCAACAGCTGATAATCGCTCACGATTTTCACTTTCAGTTCCACAAATGCTTGCCCTCATGGGGCCTGCCTTCGTAGCTGGCGCCTGGAGGTTCGGACCTGGCGCCCTAACATCCGCTGTCCAAGCAGGTAGCCAATATGGATACGTCCTATTGTGGGTTATCTTGGTATCAGCAGTGCTCATGTTCGTCTTTAACGATATGGCAGTTCGGCTTGGGCTGGCAACCAACGAATCAGTAGTCGCTATAACAAAACGAAAACTCGGGCGCCCAGTCGGAGTATTAGCAGGGCTCGGTGTTTTTTCAATCACCTTGATGTTTGCGGTCGGTAATGCCGTAGGTTCTGGTCTTGCTCTCAGCCTACTCATAGGCGGTTCCGTTGTAGGCTGGACTCTCGCTTGTACCGTCGCTGTGGGTCTTCTTATCGCCCTGAGAAATACGTACAAGGCGATGGAGCGTCTTCTCGTCGCTCTGATCGGGTTGATGTCGGTAGGCTTTCTAGCCTCAACCATTCTCAGCGATCCGAATTGGATAGCTGCCGCCAAAGGATTAGTCCCGAGCATTCCCGCTGAGGCTGGATTTCTTTTGATTGCGTTGATCGGGACCAACTTCTCAATTAACTCCGCATTCTACACTGGCTACGCCATCCACGAGAGG
>DATNRH010000045.1 GCA_036703605.1 Candidatus Obscuribacterales bacterium
AGACGCGCTAGATTCAGGTTCTAGTGTCTGCAAAGACTTCCGGGTTCAAGTCCCGGGTTCCGCATAATTTTAGACCCTTGATGGTAAAACATTCGCACATTAACGGGCAATGGGTCTGTAATTTTTCAATTTAAAGTTTCAATCAAGGTGGTCAGTCACAACTGATCACCTTAATTTTTGGCAAGTCATCTCCCTAAACCCAGTCCTAGAAAAACACAACCCTACGAGTATTTACGTACATCGCCGTTCTTATTGTTGCTATGATGTGGAGCAGCTTGTTAGAACGTCACCAGACTGTTCAGATATGACCTCTCAGACGTAAACCCACGATTGGAAGTATCGGTTATCTAAGTGCCTGTGGTGCGCCTTCCCCACAGTTCTTGATCGTCATCGCAACGTCACCTATCCAAGTCTTCATCGAGAGAGCGATCGCCCTCCTACCTCTCAGTGGACTCTCAGGTAGAAATCACCCATCACACTCATAGTTTACTTTCAATAACCTGCTTATCGTTCTACTGAGGTACAAATCTAGGCTCGGGTAACGCCTCTGCCCATGGCTTAGTTACGGCTGTACGTAAAACTAGTCAGGACTGCTGATGTTTCGCTTCTTGAAAACTCTTATTTCCCCGGTTTTCTCAGCAAGAATCATTTAGCATTGCTGTATGATGTCGCAAAGCTCGGATGCTAAGACCGAGTCGTTATCCTTGAGTCAGTTTAGGGTTCCTAGGTGTAATCTATCGACAGCCTAGTCCATCCTTGAACTAGGGGGCGATCGCTCCTCCCTTGTTTATCCATCCTTTGTTCATCTATTCTTCCTGTTGATGTTGTTAAGTTCATGACTGCTGCACCCATTCCTAGACAGCCAAGCCCTCCTGATCCTCCTGGCGACTCATCGTCAGAGATGACGCCTGTCTTTGCGCTGAAGGAATTGGTCTCGCGGCTCCACCGTGAACAAAATAAAATTCAAGACCTCCTCAGTTCCCTAGGCTTTGCGCTGCGGAGCTTCAACAACCTCAATCAGTTTTTAGAACTCACACCGCTGATTGCCAGCCGGGTGACCGATGCCGACGGCGGAGCGTTGATTTTGCTCAAGCCCAATGGACAGATGCGCCTAGAGCGGCTGCACTGTCAGGATGGACGCCAATGTCAAGACGTGCGCCGGGCCCTAGAGGCTGCCACCCGCCAAATTACCACCGCCTCAACGGGCAATTCTGGACGGGTGATCCTGCCGCTGCCGAACCTCACGGAAGTGCTGGATGCCCAAGTGAGCCACTTTTTGGGCCCAGAGGTGCGCCTCTTTGGCTCCCCCATTCTCATCAAAAATGCAGAGCGGGGACGGCTCTATGTCTTTAGCCATGATCCAGACTATGCCTGGACAGAAACCCGCCAAAAGCTGATTCGTCTGGTGGCCGACCAAACTGCCGTAGCTATAGAGAACGATCAGTTAACGGCGGAACTGCGCAAGAAAGAACGCCTCGATCGCGAACTGGAAATTGGTGCAGAAATTCAGCTTCAGCTTTTACCGCGCCACTGTCCCACCATTGAGGGGGTGGATCTGGCGGCCCTTTGTCAAACGGCCAACCGGGTCGGTGGCGATTATTACGACTTCATTCCTGCCAACTACGATCGCATTCGTCCCCGCAAGGGCGATCGCCCCGAGTCCCAGCGCTGGAGTTTGGCCATTGGCGATGTGATGGGCAAAGGCGTCCCGGCTGGCTTGATTATGACCATGCTGCGGGGCATGTTGCGGGCTGAAGTGCTCAACGGCCACTCCCCCGCCCGGATTTTGCAGCACCTGAACCATGTCATGTATGGCGATTTGGAAAACTCCAATCGCTTTGTGACCCTGTTCTATTCTGAATACGACACCCAAACCCAAGTGCTGTCCTACAGCAACGCCGCCCACAATCCACCTCTGCTCTGGCAAGCGGAAACCAATAAAATTCGCCGGCTAGATACCCTCGGAATGCTGATTGGGCTGGATGTGGATACCCAGTACTACGATGCCCAAATCCAGCTCTACCCAGGCGATACGCTCATCTATTACACCGATGGCTTCACCGATGCCGCTAACCGTCAGGGCGATCGCTTTGATGAAGAAAATCTGACCGCTGCTTTCCACTGGGCCTGCCACCATTGCTCGGGCCCCCAAGCCATCCTCGACCATCTCTTCAACGAAATCTGGCGATTCATTGGTCATGGTCGCGCCGCTGAGGATGACATGACCTTGGTTGTGATGCAAGTTCAACCGAAGCCAACTACCCTAGCGATCCAGGCCGATCACGATGGGGATGACGCTTCATCAGTAGCGCTAAACCAACGTCATCTCGACACAGATCATGCTGCGCAGGCAAACCTTGATCGGGATGTTGAATGATCCACAGAGGCTCCTTGTTAGTGGTAACAACCTCTATAAAATGGGGACTAACGCTTCCCTACCCTAGCGCAGTCTGTTATCCCTGCTTAGGCTTACCATAATGGCTGATTTCACCTTAGTAATTGGCAATAAGAACTATTCCTCTTGGTCTTTACGCCCCTGGTTTGTACTCCAGTATGTGGGAGCCGATTTCGAAGAAATTCGTATTCCCCTCGATCAACCCCAGACCAAAGCCCAGCTCTTGAGCCATTCCCCAACTGCTAGGGTGCCAGTGCTCAAGCATCAGCACCTCGTTCTGTGGGAATCCCTTGCCATTTGTGAATATCTGGCGGAGCAGTTTCCGGCTGCCCAGTTGTGGCCAGAGGCGGATCATGCACGAGCGATCGCCCGTGCCGTCAGTCATGAAATGCACGCCGGATTCACTGCCCTTCGCACCCACATGCCCATGGATTGCCGCAGCCGCTACCCTGGACAAGGGCACACCCCTGAGGTGTTAGCAGATATAGAGCGCATTCAAACACTCTGGCGCGACTGCCGCCAAACCTATGGCTCCGAAGGCGACTTTCTGTTCGGAGACATCACCATTGCCGATGCCATGTATGCCCCCGTCGTCTCTCGCTTCGTCACCTATGGCGTAGCAGGAGACCCCATCAGCCAAGCCTATTGTGATGCCATCTGGCACCATCCCGTCATGCAAACCTGGCTGACCGCTGCCGCCGCTGAGACTGAAGTGATTGAGCAACCCTAGGAGCAAATTCTGTAGTTCTTTTACCAAATTTTATATCGCTAGAGAATAAAGGTTTGACCTCTTTGCTGCTCAGAGTGATCAATACGTCTGAAGGTCGCAGATCCATTCATCCTAACCTGGTCGAAGAATCAAAGATGGGCTGAACTAAGCTCAACCCGAACGGTGCCCGTCGGAGCCCAAACGGCAGGATTTGCTGTGACCACAACAATATCAAACTCACATTCAAGGCATCGATTGGCTAAGAGAAATCGTTAATTTGCCTTGAAGGAGTAGGTCTCTGGGTTGATGCCTTTTGTCCCCAGGCAGCTTATGCTTAGGGAGATTCAACTTAGTGAGTATTCATACTTAAAGACTATGTTAGCGAAACGAAGAGGGCATGTTGCCTTAATTTCCGTCCATGCTGATCCTGCCATGCTGGCAGCAAACGGTATCGCTAGTGTCCAGAGTGCCTATGTAAAAAAGCTGGGTGAAGGACTAGCCCAAATGGGTTGGCAGGTGGACATGTTCACTCGGTGCACCGATCCAGAGCAGCTCTCTGAGGTAGAGCATCTGGAGGGATGTCGCACCATTCGACTGATGGCTGGAGAGGCAGCACCGCTGTCTGCCGATGACACCTATCAAGTGTTGCCGGACTTTGTCAAAGCATTTGTTCAATATCAAAGTAAATCCGGGATCCTCTACCCGCTGATTCACACCCATTCTTGGCTATCGGGCTGGGTTGGGCTGGAGCTGAAGCAACGCCAGCTCATTAAGTTGATCCATACACAGCATGCCCTAGGTAGCGATCGCTATCAGGATGCCACTACGATTCCCATGCTGGCCAGTGCCCAGATCAACACCGAAAAAGCCTGTCGGGATGGTGCAGATCAAGTGATTGCCCTCCACCCTGACGGAGAATCGTCTCACCAAGGCGCGATCGCCCTGGATGGCGCGGCGACGGTAGGCGAACTAGACGTGATGTACCGTTCCCTGCTCAACCAGCTCCACTGCGAGTTTTTCGCCGTCCAATCCGTTAGCTAATACGGGCAGCATCCAAGATCCCTGTCCTGCCTAACCCCGATCGTGATCAGGCAAATCTTGGGAGAGAGATTCTGGATGCTGTACTACTTCTGGCTCAAAAACTTCTAGAACCTCTTCATCCTGCATGGGAGGTTCTAGCGCTTCTTCCTGAGACTGGGGAAGCGATCGCAAATCTGGTAATTCCACCAACTCTTCTTCCTGAGGATCCTGAAGATCAAGGGGGATAGACAACGGTTCAGGCCGCTCAATCCAACAGCTCGCCACCGGCAGCGTATCTTCTAGGTCATCCAGCGGACGAGGGATAATCATTACGGCATGGAGCTCACCGATGCGCTCGGCTTCATGCATTCCCGCTTCCACCGCCACCGCCACATCTGCCACCCGTCCACGAATAATAGCTGTGCAGAGCCCTGCCCCCACCATTTCGTAGGAGGCAAGCTGCACATCTGCCGCCTTAAGCATGGCATCACAGGCTCCCACCATGGCCGGAAAGCCACGGGTTTCCACCAAACCAACCGCTTGATGGCTCAGACGGTTATAGCCACGTCCCTCCACGACGCTGGCCAGACGACTACCAATGGGCAACACAGCATCAAGATTGGGCAACGGTCGAGAAATCACCAGCTTTGAAATGAACTGACCAAACTGCTCAGCGGTTTCAGCTCCAACTTCGACAGCAATGCGTACATCCGATAGGTTCCCCCGCACCACCGCCGTGCAGTAACCGCTACCAATTTTTTCATACCCCACAAGCCGCACCCCAGATGACTTCAGCATCATATCAGCGGTGCCCACGATCGCTGGGAAGCTGCGGGTCGAGACTAATCCGAGTGCCTGATCTCGGAAATCGGTCGATCGCCCGGCCCCTTGAATAAATTTCGATGGTGGATTACGAAGCTCCATGATTGCCCTCGTGCGTCCTGTGGGTGAGCATCTACACCGCGTACTGAACCATAATGGACGATGATACAAGTATCGGATCATCTCCATCCACGATTGAGCCCCGACCGGATTGGGTGACTACATTAAACAAGCGCTTGCTGCTGGAACAGTTTTTGCTCTCTCGGTAAAGGTCAACAGACAAGAGACGGCTGAATCAAACTAGACAAACCCAACGCATGTGTTGCTTAGCTCTATCTTAGCCTGCTATTCCAAACTATCTCGCAGATTCATGGTCATGCCCTTCTACGAATCAGGCACATTCGGCTCATCCGAGTCTGATTGCAGCGCTTGCCGATGGGGAAACAACATGCCCATTAGGCGATCGAGAGAAGCTTGCCCATAAACGGGGGTCTGCGCCGGCTGGGACATGAACGGAGATGTATTCAAGTCATCATCGGAGCGATCGCCCCCCGTTGCACCGTTCTCCGATACGTTGGGTTCCGATGCGTTGGCCTTAGATAGTTCTGGAGATAGCTCTGGCGCAGCAGCCCCCATATCGGAGTCACTGCTTTCGTCTTCCCAGGGATCCGCGCTCAGCTCTCGATCGGTCAGAGTTACCGACCTAAACTGCATCTCACTTACGGTATGCTCCACGATCTGCTCTACAACCTGGCCCACCGTCTGTCCTGCCGCCGGCGGTAAAGCGGTTGCAGAACTGGCTGCGAATGGCGGTACCCCCTGTGTAGTCTGAGCCACCGCTTGACGACCCATCTGCCCTAGCAGCGTTCCCGCTGGCACCACAGTCCCGGCAGCCACATCACAAGCAAAGACGGTCACCCCCGATCCAAGGCAGGCATTCTGCCCTACCCGTCCAGCCCCTACCACCAACACCTGCAGTCCCAAAATTGCTCCCTGCTCAAGATGCACCGTACCTTGGTAGGCATGAAGCACCGACCCCATACCAATACACACTCCCGCTTCAATGACAATGCGACTTCCGGGATCAGCCTGAAGAACCACACCGGGAGCGATCGCTGTTCCAGGATGCAGGGTCACATCTCCACTGAGGATGAAATGGTTGTCATTGGTCGGTGGTAAGAGTGGCAGACTCATGAACTCAGTGCATCTGGTCAGTCAGGACTGTGGAACGATTCGGCACAGAGAAAAACTCAGTCACCATGACTTACCGCAGGTACTAAACCAGGCAAGCAACGGCAGCAGCAAGCTCCCCATACCTCATTGACCTAAACGTGAAACCGTCGATTAGTCGTCTCAATTATTCAGGGATCCAACCAACTCGGAACTGACGGTTTAGAACCCTAGGTTCCACCGTCAGTTCTTCATCGTGGGTTGACACAGTCCAGGCTATGGACGCTGAACCATAATTTCAGCTACCCGTTTCTTAGACTTGGTATCAATCCCAATCAGGCGAACATACTCACCTTGGTGCTCCGCCATACAGGCAGACAACGCTGCCATCACATCATCAGGGCGGGTGGATTGAACCGGCGCACAGTTCTTCCAGGTACCCGTGCGGAAACGGCGAGCATCCACGTGCTCCATGCCAATGCGATAGCCCTGGGACAGCAATTGCCGCACCTGATCCGCCACATCACTGCCTACAGATTTTGACGAGGAGCGGGATCCAGAGCCATTCGAAGACGAGGCACTGGCCCGAGGTGCTGTATAGCTGCTTGATGCAGAGGCCTTGGGAGCGCTGTCGCCTGGCCGTTGAATCATCACCTCTGCGACCCGGCGGCGCGATCGAGTATCAATACCAATCATCCGCACATATTCCCCGGCATGTTCAACCATGCAGGCGTTCAAAGCGGCGATCACATCGTTAGGGCGAGTTGCTTCAATGGGCGAGCAGCTCTTCCAGGTACCGGTGCGGAAGCGGCGAGCGTCTACATGCTCTGTGCCAATCTGATACCCCTGGGACAAGAGTTGATGGACTTGGTCAACCACCTCGCGGCTCAGTCCAGCGCTGCTTGCGGAGGGGGCAGGTGCATAGGCAGAAGAAGAGGCATAGCTGTTGCTGCGCTGTCCACTGCTGGATACAGATTTCGGTGCTTCACCGGGGCGCTGCACTACTGTTTCCAAAACCCGTCGCCGAGATTGGGTATCAATGCCAATCAAACGCACATATTCTCCGGCATGTTCGGCCATACAGGCTTCCAAGCCAGCCATCACGTCATTCAAGCGCGTAGACTGAATGGGAGCGCAGCTCTTCCATGTGCCGGTGCGGAAGCGGCGAGCATCCACATGCTCCATACCGATCCGGTAGCCCTGGGATAAAAGCTGACGCACCTGCTCAGCAATATCGCCAGAGACAGGCTGGGAAGACGGAGAGGCGATCGCTTGCCCAGACTGATAGGGCGAATAGTTGGAGATGGAGCGACGATCCTGGGAAGGAGCGGCACTGCCATTGCGATCGCCCGGTCTCTGCAACATCACCTCTGCAACCCGCCGCTTAGACCCCGTATCCACACCAATCATGCGGACATATTCTTGGCTATGTTCATCCAAACATCGCTCTAGGGCAGCAATCACCTCCGATCGCTGTCCAGCAGAAATCGACGGCCCTGTCTTCCACGAACTAATCCGATATCGACGCGCATCGGCAAACTCAGTGCTAATGCGATAGCCCTGAGTCAACAGTTGATGCACCTGCTCTACTACTTCTGGACTCAATTTCATACGTTGTACCTGCCCATCGCTATCATTGACCCTGTCAGCACTATCACCACTTGCTTGGTATACCTGCTCTAACTCACGGCGCAGGGTAGATACCTGCACGGCGTTCTCCGCTTGATGGGGATGCGATCGCACGGATTCATGGACACCCACCACATGTTGCACAAAGCGACTATCGGCTTCTTGCACATCCGGTAACTGATCGGCTTGTTGCTGAGACGTGATCACGGAACCAGATGGCACAAATTTTCCAGGTGGAATTTCCACGTCTTGAATCAACACATGCATCATAATGATGCAGCCTTGACCAATGCGAGCATTGAACAGGGTGGAGCGAAATCCGATAAAGCAATCATCCCCAACATAGGCTGGGCCATGGATCAGCGCCATGTGAGTGAGGGTGACTCGTTGCCCAATCCAAACGGAGTAGGAGCGGTCATTATCTCCCACCACTTGACCCTGATCTAAGCCATGAATGACAGCACCATCTTGAACACGACTGCCCTCACCAATAAAAAATGGGTGCCCCTCATCCGCTCGGATGGAGGTCCCTGGAGCGACCACTACGCCAGCTCCAATACAAACATCACCAATAATATTGGCGAATGAATGAACGTAGGCCGTGTCGTGAATTTGAGGCTGTGCCAAGCTTTTAGACCATGGTGTTGGGGGAGTAGCGGAGTAATGAGCTACCATAAGCATTCCCTTCTAAGCAATACAAACCAGTAAGCTAGGGCGATGCTTCCCTTGCCTAAACTCCAGACGGCAATCAAACATACCTAGATGGATGCAGCGATCGCTGTCTTTTAGACTTCACCCCCAGCCGGTAATTCTAGAGGTAAGAGCGACCAGAAGCGATCGCCCTTACCTCCGAACCCTAGACGTCAGCGATCCGAGTCGCGTTTACTGTAAAACAAGCGATTGTCTAGGCTGACGGTATCGATAATGCCAATGACCAAAGCATCCAGTGGACGCGATTCACTGCCGCTCACCTGTCGAGCAGCACTGCCTCGGCTCACCAACACCCATTCATCAACCCCAGCACCCACCGTATCTGCAGCCACCTCATACTCGGGCAACGGGTTTCCCTGTTCATCGAGCAATTGGAGTAACAAGAATTTGACCCCAGTTAAACTTGGATCTTTTTGAGTGCTGACGACCGTACCGCACACCTTCGCAATCTGCATCGAACCTCGGATCTTGTTGAGCGCTGACTACCATTTCACAAACCTTAGCAAGCTGCTTCAGGTCTATGGACGGTTCATCGGACGGATACCGGTGACGCTCTCCCGGAATGCTTCTACCGCTTCGGTATAGCGAATTGGTAGCACGTACTCTAAGTTTTCGTGCGGACGAGCAATGATGTGGGTGGAGAGAACTTGACCGCCGTTGACGCGCTTCACATTCTCGATACCGGCAGCCACGGAAGCTTGCACTTCAGAGACATCACCCCGGACAATCACGGTCACGCGACCGCTACCAATCTTTTCGTAGCCCACCAAGGTGACCCGAGCAGCCTTAACCATCGCATCAGCGGCTTCCACAACAGCGGGGAACCCTAGCGTTTCTACCATTCCAACTGCAATTGACATGAGACCTTACTCCCTTCCAGTTAACGTAATGAACAAACTTTTGTATCGTGGCACTCGTTCCCTGCCTATCTTCAGAATGACACCTTAAGGTACAACTGAAGACAAACCAAGGGTGCTGATGCAAACACCAACAACGAGACTCCTTTAAGTCCGGAACTGCTCAACGGCTTCGGTATAGCGAATGGGCAGCACGTACTCTAAGTTCTCGTGGGGGCGAGCAATGATGTGGGTGGAGAGAACTTCCCCCCCATTCACCCGCTTTGTACAGTCAATCCCTGCCGATATGGAAGCCTGTACTTCAGAGACATCGCCACGCACAATCACGGTGACACGTCCACTGCCGATTTTTTCATAGCCGACTAGAGTGACACGCGCCGCTTTGACCATGGCATCAGCCGCTTCCACAACAGCGGGAAATCCCCTGGTTTCAATCATTCCGACTGCGATTGGCATCTCTCGTCTCCCACAAAGAAAACTGACAAAACTTCTAAACCTTTTTCTGACGTGATCGACGGGATGGTCGATTTTAATTATTCAGAAAAGCACCGTAAAATTCCCAAGATTAAGAATACAGGTGGTGGATCAGGTTTGACAATATAAAGCAAAATGATTCTTGTTTATGCGAAAAATAATCCAGACTTATCATACAGCCATTCTTGGGTGTACGAACCAGGGATAACCGGTCAAGGAGATAGGGGATCAGAGGGATGAATGCATCCACAAACCGACCCTTCTTTCGATAGAGCCATGGTCTGCCCAGCTGCATTGTTTATCCTTGAACGCTAAACAGCGCCTACCGCCTCAACAAGACACCATGTTGAGTACATCCGACTGCTAGCCTAAGCAAAAGAGAACTAAAACTTAGGAATGACGGGTCAACGATCAAGCTTCACCGAAGACAGGCGAGGTTACGATACTCACACATTCACACATTTAGATTGGGGGGCTTCGTATGATTGCGATCGCTTTGTCACTAGCCTTACCATCAAAACTGTCAAATTGTGAAGATTAACATCATCTAAGGTGCATAAAGCTCATTAGATGCATTGTATGCTCACCATTTCATCTAGCGATCAACGTCTGCCTCTATCATCTAAGCACTAATTGAACATCCTTTCAGGCAACTAAAGTTGAGGAGATGATCATTGAAGACAAGGATTCAAATCAACTAAGGGTTCAAAACACATTAGAGGATATTTGACTCACAAACTCTGATGATCTGCCTTTAATAGTACCAAGCTGCTGCCCCGGTTTCTTGCGTTCAAAAGTGGCTTCAACATTAGGTTAGATTGATTCATACTTTGTTACGCATAGCCATAAATCTCAACAAATTAGCGATCGCTTCAGATGAATAGTGTTAACAAATATATCTTTTCGGCTCCATGTATCAATCTCCAAGGTGGTTGGAGGGCGCGATCGCATCCATGCATGAATACCTCAAACCTCAACTCACCAATCTATCTGCCATTCTTCTTCAGCTCCCATGAGACATAGATCAGCCACCAAGCCCCTTTCTGATCCCTCGCATGGCTCACCGCAGAGCTTTTTTTTTGCAGAAACAACTAGGGCGATATGCGTTGCCATTCAGGCGTGATCTAGGCGCAATCCATCGCAATACAGCAGGCGATCGCCATGGGTATCGGCCCATTTATCCACCGATGCATCGCCGTTTCGTAACGGTTTCTTATCAACTCGATAGGAGCAAGGCACCCGGTGAGGGGGGAGTCTTATGTCACAATCAGGATGAGGTTTGGAACCATCCTTGCTCAAACGTCTCTAATAACATTCACAAATGTTTGAGATAATTCATAAGGTAATAGTTGCAAAAGGCAATCTCTCAGGTTGAGTCTGGCACATCCTTCAGGCTCATCTAGCCTAGGCCGCGATCGCTCTAGCGCTGTTTCACCGACAGTACATCCCCTGTTCCTGTGAGATCTCGACCGCGCTTGTCTCCTTTTTAAAACTTCTTTGTAGAACTGTTCTATCGCCTGTAATGACCCAGTTTTTTCTGCAAACAATTTGGCTTGTTCCGTTTTATGGCGTAGCGGGAGCACTGGTGACTATACCCTGGTCGGCGGGGATGATTCATCGCACAGGGCCGCGTCCGGGCGCTTATATTAACCTTTTTATGACCCTGCTCTCCTTTGTGCATGGGTCGATTGGCTTTATACAAGTTTGGGGGCAGCCGCCACAACAGCTTGCTCTGCAATGGCTCCAGGCAGCTGACCTAGAAATCGCCCTCACTATTGAAATCTCTCCCATCAGCCTTGGAGCGATGGAGCTTGTAACCTGCATTAGCCTACTGGCACAGATTTACGCCCTAGGCTACATGGAAAAAGACTGGTCATTGGCTCGATTCTTTGGGCTGATGGGCTTTTTTGAGGGTGCCTTGGCAGGGATTGCCCTTAGCGATTCACTCTTCCTCAGCTACGGCTTACTGGAGATGCTGACCCTGTCTACCTATCTTTTGGTGGGGTTTTGGTATGCCCAGCCCCTGGTGGTGACAGCGGCCCGAGATGCTTTTTTGACTAAACGGGTGGGCGATATTATTTTGCTGATGGGGCTGGTGGCCTTATCAAGCTATGGTGAAGGACTCAACTTTTCTGAACTTGCCGACTGGGCAGACACCACACCCTTAGTTCCCTGGGTTGCGGCAGCCCTTGGACTTTCATTGATTGCTGGTCCCACGGGTAAATGTGCCCAATTTCCCTTAAATCTATGGCTCGATGAAGCCATGGAAGGGCCAAACCCAGCCGGAATTTTGCGAAATTCTGTGGTGGTATCGGCGGGAGCCTATGTCTTGATCAAGCTGCAGCCCGTGTTCACCCTTTCACCGGTTTCGGCAAGCGCGCTGATCGTGATTGGCACCGTCACAGCCATTGGAGCCTCGCTGATGGCGATCGCTCAGATTGACATCAAGCGCACCCTCTCCCACTCTACCAGCGCCTACATCGGTTTAGTATTCATTGCCGTGGGCTTGGGCCATGTAGATATTGCCCTCCTGATTCTCTTTAGTCATGCAGTTGCCAAAGCGCTGCTCTTCATGAGTGCTGGGGGCATCATTATGACCACCAGTGGCCAGAACATCACCGAAATGGGCGGGCTGTGGTCGCGGATGCCGGCTACCACCACCGCCTTTGTAGTAGGTTCAGCCGGGCTCGTAGCCGTAACACCCTTGGGCATGTTTTGGACGATACATCGCTGGCTCGATGGAACGTGGACAGACTCTTGGTGGCTATTGACCGTGCTGGCTTTTGCCAACCTCCTCAGTGCCATTAATCTCACCCGAGTGTTTCGGCTCGTCTTTTTAGGAACCCCCCAAGCCAAAACTCGCCGGGCTCCAGAGGTGCCTTGGCCCATGGCCATCCCCATGGTGACCCTGAGCATCGTCACCATTCTCGCCTATACTGTGCCCCAACACTGGCAGTTTTGGCTCAGTCCAACCACGCCATTAATAGCTCAAGATAGCTTGTTTTCGCAGATCGCGATGCCCATCGAGTTGGCAGCCGGTCTTATCGGCTGTGGCATCGGATTTTCCATAGAACTGCGACGGGCCTGGTCGCGCCCTTCTCGCATATCTCTCAGGTTTTTACAAGATCTCCTCGCCTACGACTTTTACATCGAGAAAATCTACAACGTCACCGTAGTAGCAGCAGTGAGTTGGCTATCGTGGCTATCCGACTGGGTTGATCGCTACATCATTGATGGGGCTGTCAACCTGGTGGGGTTAGCGACCATTTTTAGCGGGCAGGGATTGCGCTATAACGTCTCAGGGCAATTCCGATTCTACGTATTAACCATTTTGCTGGGGGTCGGGCTGTTGTTGATGGTCACCGTCAACCTGCCGTCCTAGTGCTGTATCGCACCAACGCTGTATCGCATACCAATACAAGCCGATTCAGCCGTCGATTCAATTGAGCCGTGATGTAGGGAGCAAAACAACAACAGATGCTGAGTGCCTTGATTTGGCTACCTCTCCTAGGAGCAATCGTCATTTCCTGCTTTCCGAGTACCGTCTCATCGCGTACAGTGCGGCAAGTGAGTCTGGTTCTCGCGATCGTTTTACTCGTTTGGACTATTGTGATTGGCAGTCAGTTTGACCTAACTGCCACCGAAATGCAGTTTACCGAATTGCTGCCTTGGCTAGACACCATCGGGTTGAACTATAGCCTGGGATTAGATGGGCTATCATTACCCCTGTTGTTTTTGAATGCGCTGCTCAACGTCGTAGCGATCGCTGCCACGGATCCAGATATCCCCCGGTCTCGCTTCTACTATGCGCTAATTTTTGTGTTGAACGTGGGCGTGGCCGGTGCGTTTCTAGCCCAAAACCTACTGCTGTTCTTCCTGTTTTACGAAATCGAAATTCTGCCCCTCTATTTCCTCATTGCTATCTGGGGAGGACAGAAACGCGGATACGCCGCCACCAAGTTTTTGATTTACACCGCCGCATCGGGTGTGCTGATTCTCGCCGCCTTTTTAGGAACCGTTTGGTTTACGGGAGCCAGCAGCTTTGCCTACGATCCAGGGCGATCGCAACTCCTCCCCCTCGGCACTCAGCTTCTACTCCTATCCGGCATCCTGCTAGGGTTTGGCATTAAAACACCGTTCATTCCTCTCCATACCTGGCTGCCCGATGCCCACGTGGAAGCCTCCACCCCCGTCTCGGTGCTTCTAGCCGGCGTACTGCTGAAATTGGGTACCTACGGTCTCCTGCGCTTTGGCCTGTCGATGTTCCTAGACGCCTGGACCTATCTAGCACCTTGGTTAGCTACCTGGGCCGCCGTGGGAGCCCTCTATGGTGCCTGTTGTGCGATCGCCCAGCAGGACATGAAAAAGGTGGTTGCCTACTCTTCCATCGCCCACATGGCCTTTGTCCTCCTAGCGACCGCCGCCACCACCCGCCTTAGCCTGATCGCCGCTGTCGCCCAAATGGTCAGCCATGGACTAATCTCTGCCCTGCTCTTTCTCCTTGTGGGCGTGGTGTACAAAAAAACCGGCACCCGAGACGTTCAGGTCTTGAGGGGGCTCTTAAATCCCGAGCGTGGGCTGCCCCTGATTGGCAGCTTGATGATTCTAGCCGCCATGGCCAGCGCTGGCATTCCCGGAATGGTGGGCTTTATTGCCGAATTTATGGTCTTTCGCAGCAGCTTTCCCATCTTCCCGATTCAAACGCTGCTGTGTATGGTGGGAACAGGGCTTACTGCTGTCTATTTTCTCCTGATGATCAATCGGGTCTTCTTTGGGCGATTGAATGCTCCCTTTGACAAACTACCCAAGGTCAATTGGAACGATCGCATCCCGGCCCTCGTACTTGTAGCCTTCATTTTAGTATTAGGGCTACAGCCCAACTGGCTCGTGCGCTGGAGTGAATCTGAGTCAGGAATGCTCCTGACCAGAATGTCGATGAGAACGCCACCGCCCGTGGCCCTCACCGCCAAAATAGAGCCTGCCCGGCTGCTTCCATAGCGGTTCGTATACGTCGATTCATCACCCACAGTTTGCCATGCTGAGCACCCAACTCGATCCCTCCAAACATCCCCTTGCTCCCTATATTTACCAACTAGAATCGGGGCAGGCCCTGCTTCCCGACTCCCCCACCCACGTTACCGAAGTCGTCGGCATCCTTAAAAGCTACGGGGTCGTTCTGGATGCCTATTCCATCAATTTGAACTATATTGCCGACCATCAATGTTTGGTGATCTTGCCCTTCTTCAAATATTTCAACGGTCAAGTTTCAGTCACGAAACTTCTCCGGCATTGGTGGCACGATCGCATTAACTATGAATATGCCGAATATTGCATGAAAGGCATGTTTTGGCATGGGGGCGGCGGCTTAGATGCCTACCTCGATACCCCAGACTTTCGTCAGCGGGCCGAGGCCTTAATCCGCGATAAATTTAAGACCAACCCATTCATGCTAGGACTGCATCGCTTGTTTCCCGAGTTCTTGCCAGAACAACTGCGGATGATGGCCTACTACAGCGGTCTTGGCCAGTTCTGGCGGGTCATGAGCGATATGTTTTTGTCGCTCTCCGATCGCTACGATGCGGGAGAGATTACAACTATTCCTGACGTAGTCAGCCATATTCGCGAGGGTCTTGTGGCAGCGGCTAGCCAGCCCATTGTCTACAACGTCCAATTGGGCGATCGCACCCATGAAATCATTCCCCCCTCTGCTGGCTTGACCTTTCTCGCCGACACCGCCGTGCCCTATGTCGAGGCCATTTTCTTTCGCGGCACTCCCTTTCCGGGCACCATTTCCTACAACGCTCAGGCGTACCAAATCCCGTTCTATCAGCAAGACTTTGCCTACGGTGCCCTCTTTGCCGACCCTCTCCCCGTCGGTGGTTCAGGCATTCCCCCCACCTTGCTGATGCAAGATATGCGTCACTTTTTGCCCGACTATCTGCGCGACCTCTATCAGCAGAGCACCCGCCAAGACGATGATCTACGGGTGAAAATCTGTGAGACGTTTCAGAAATCTATGTTTTGCGTCACCACTGCCACCATTCAAGGATTAGCGCCCTACCCCCTGTCTACCACCACCTTAGACGAACGGCGCGCCAATCGAGCCTACCTAGAAAACTGGATGAATCGCTTTATCACATCTCGGATTCAAGAAGTTCAAATCTAGCCAGACAGGTCATGCTAGAGCCCATTCGTGCCCCATCTAGGGATAGCCCTTAACCGAATATCGATTGTTCTTAGCAGATTTTTGATGGAAAAATCGTGCTGAGTTCAGCCCCTTGGTTAAAATAGAAAATGATTTAATGTAACGCCGTTTGATCCACGCTGGGTGAACTGAAGTATCCTGACGCTTTTTTTCACATAAAGGATTTTGGTGAAGGCAAATAGCGCAGCAAACGGCGGGACGATTGTGTGGATGAACGCACATATCCTGATTTCAGGTGGGCGGGTTCCACAAATGGACTGAAATTGTTGATTAAGTTAGAAGGAGTAGTCTTACATGACCCAGGTGCTCTTAGGGGAAAATGAAGGAATCGAGTCAGCACTGCGTCGGTTTAAACGTCAGGTCTCAAAGGCAGGAATTTTGGCGGATGTCAAAAGCCATCGACACTTTGAAACACCGCAGGAAAAGCGGAAGCGGAAAGCGGTGATGGCTCGACGTAAGCGGCGGTTTCGGTAACCAACGGGCGATCGCCACATCTGTTGTAACCCTTGAAGCGGGGACGAAAGGGCCTAGATGACGTGGCCCTTTCCATGACCCCGCCGCGATCGCCTCCCATTTCCCCTCAACTCAGCCTACAGTCAGCCCGTAGTGGCAAAACAGACATCTTCTCCAGCAAGCTTCTAGGGTAAAGGTCGCGGCAGGGCAAGCTCGCCTACAGCATCACTTCATCGGCAAAGCTAGCCCAGCGAACAAAGTGGAATGGGCCGGCGATGGAGCCCCATAGATGTTCATCCGTCTTGGGATCCCGCCCTCGATCTAGGCTAATAAAGCGATCGGCATCAATTTCAAATTCGCTATCCAGGTAGGTGAGCTGCCCCTTGCGCTCCACCATACAGGCCTTCCCCGGTTCAACAACGCCTTTGAAGGACGTGCCCGTCCAGTGAACCACCATATTACAGCCCGGCATTTTCTGGAGGCGATCGCTCGTCACATCCTTCAGGCGTTCTGGGTGGCGAGAAGCATTAAACAGCGCTTCTTGATCCGCGACGAGATAATTTTCAATTTCAATATGGTCGCCCATATCTAGCAGCTTCAGCACCCGCAGACGGTACGGCGCATTTAAATTAATATCGTAGGCTTGCTCCACCAAAAAGCTCATTCCCGACAACTGCTCCGGCGGCAGGGGGCGCATACAGACACGGATATGGGCAAAAAAGGGTGGATTTTCAAATGCTTGAGGCTGGTTACTAAAGTCTGCCGCCATCCAGCGGGCTAGGGTTTTGATATCTGTAGAATGGGTCATAACAGAATATTAAACAGATGAATAACACAGGGAGCGATCGCGCCCCATTGCATTGTACGAGACTTTTGAACGCCAACTTCTGCCTAAAAATCAAAGTAAATATAGGGAGAACTTTCGCTAGGTGCCAGGAGCCAAGCGGCAAAGAGACAAATAGGCACCAGCAGGATTTTAACCGGCCAATTGAGCTGTAGCTTGAGCCCCCGCTGCACGCCATAGATCGCTATCATCACTAGGGCGATCGCCCCTAGAATCACAGCAATTTCTGCCCGTCCCATCTGCAGCGTTTCCACATAGATTTTTTGCCCAAACTGCACATCCGCCGGATGTCCCCACAAATGGGTGAGCACCCACCAGGAATCTCGCAGATTCGGCAGTCGGAAAAAGATCCAGGCTACGAACACCATCGACTGGGTCGCGCCCCAAGCCACCAACGTACCGGGAATACTTTGCCACCATTGAGCCAACTGGGGCGATCGCTCTGACAAGGCATGGGTAAGACGATGCAGCACCAGCGCTACACCATGCACGGCTCCCCACACCACAAATCCCCAGGCCGCGCCATGCCAAATGCCAGCAATCACCATAATGATCAGCAAATTCAAGCAGGTGCGACTCAGACCCTGGCGCGATCCCCCCAAGGGAAAATAGAGATAGTTGCGCAGCCAGTCCCCGAGGGTCATATGCCAGCGCCGCCAAAAGTCGGCAATGTTGGTCGTCAAATAGGGAAAGTCAAAGTTTTGAGGCAGCGAGAAACCCATGAGCATGGCCGTGCCCCGCGCCACATCCACATAGCCGCTGAAATCTAGGTAGAGCTGAAATCCATAGGCGATCGCCGCCAGCCATAGATCGCCACTCCCCGCCCGCTCCAAGTTGGCAAAGCTCAGATCTACCAGCGTGCCCAAGTGATCCGCCAATAGTAGTTTCTTCACTGCCCCGCAGGAAATCAGCCATAGAGCATCGACAATTTTGACGGTGCTAGGAAACTGAGCCGCCTGCACCTCTTGCATAAACGGATGAAAACGGGTGATCGGCCCAGAGATGAGCTTAGGAAAAAACAGCTTATAGGTGGCAAATTTGAGAAAACTCTGGCTGGCAGGCGCACCCCGATAGACATCCACCAAATAGGCGATACATTCAAAACAGAAAAAGCTAATGCCCAAGGGAGCCATAATCTGGGTGGCCACCCAACTCGCCGACGCTTGGGCTGCGGGCCAGGCAAAGGCTAGCCCCAGGGATGACAGCAGAAAAGGTACATACTTGAAGCCCAGCAGCAGCAAGACATTCACCACAATGCCTAGCCACAGCAATCTAAAACGGCGGCGGCCCCAGTCTTGCTGGGCAAAGTCCCAGTCTACGTTGTCAATGCGCCAGTCGAGCGGGGCTCCCAAATCTAGCCCAATGCGGAAGGTCACCAAGGCAATGACGAGCAGCAACGGCACGTACTGAAGCTGCAGGGAACTGTAGAACACCAAGCTAGCTAGCAGCAAGACCCACAATCGCAGCGATCGCCCCTCAACTGCCCAGTACACTCCCAGCACGCTGAGCAGAAATATGCCATACAAAATGGATAGTAATGTCATTGCTTGTGCTCCATGGCGATCGAGCTGGCGATCGGGCTGTGATCCCACCGCTCATTTTACTATCGCCAGTATAGGGGCACCTCCAGCAGACTGGCCTTCCTCAACAGAAGAACGGTGCAGCTAAAACAATCTTGTCTGAGCAACCAACTTAGTTAGCAGATGAGCGGTTCCAACGAAACCAGTTCATAAGCTGACTGCGATGGGCTTGCGTCTGAATTTGTTCAGGCGTAGCTACATCCTGTCTCTCCTGCCCATCTCCATCGATCTGAGCCGATCGCTTGGGACGAGTAAAAACTGTGTTGGCTAAGCGATTAAAAAACATCAGGAAAAACCTCATAATGTATTGAATTACACAGAAATTTTAACTCTTTTTACATTCAAAACAAAGCTGATGTCATCACTCGTTAACCTCATAACCAAACTGACCGTCGCCCGTGATGCTGACAGGGGCATAGGCACCACGGGTCGTGAGAGGATTTGCAGCTCGCCTCCGACGCTAAGCTCTTGGCAACTCTCCGCTCTCAATCAACAGGGAGGCTTTGGTTAACCCCGGCTTTCTAGTCCAACGTCATCCCGGCTTCAACAAGGCCCGTCGCCTACACCCTTGCTCCTGCGGATACGTGTTCCCCCTGTGTGCCTGGGACACGGCACCCTTGAGCCAGGATGGTACATTGATGTAGGCACAGCAGGTGCTCCCGGGGAAGGAGCACTTCGGGATAGTATAGAGATATGGTTAGAAGCGTTGACATTCGTGGCCTCCCCCACGCCTATTCTTTAACGTCTGAAACGGCAGTGCCGACAGTGCTGGTCTTTGTCCATGGATGGCTCCTGAGCCAGGCCTATTGGCAGCCCGTCATTCAGCATCTATCGGCTGACTATCAGTGCCTATCCTATGACCTGCGAGGATTTGGTCAATCTCAGCCCATAGCCGATTACAACATTCATCCCCAAACCCTAGAGCAGCGCTCAGAAGCGATCGCCGTTGGAGCCAGTTGTAGCCGATCGCTCACTGAGGTGCCGACGTCTAGGTCAGAGTATGCCCATACACCTGCCGCCTACGCCGAAGACCTCTTGCAATTGCTGCAAGCCCTGAATATTCAGAATGCCTGGCTTGTGGGGCATTCCCTTGGCGGGAGCATTGCCCTTTGGGCTGCCCACCAGTCACCGAGTGCGATCGCTGGCGTCGTTTGTGTGAACTCGGGGGGAGGCATTTATCTGAAAGAAGAGTTTGAGCGGTTTCGCATGGCTGGCACCCAGCTCGTCAAGCTACGTCCCCGCTGGCTGCCCCAAGTGCCGTTACTCGATGTTCCCTTTGCCCGCATGAATGTGGCTCAGCCGATCTCCCGTCAGTGGGCAAGACAACGTCTCCTCGATTGGGTAGCAGCCCATCCCACAGCAGCCCTCGGCGCATTGCTGGAGTCTACTACCGAGGCGGAAGTGCATTACCTGCCGCGCCTGGTAGCTGGGTTGCCACAGCCCGTCTACTTCCTAGCAGGAGAGCAAGATGACGTGATGGAGCCCACCTATGTAAACCACCTAGCTAGCTTCCATCCACTCTTTGAATGCTGTGGTCACAATGTCCTTCAAGTCTCTAACTGTGGACATCTCTCCATGCTGGAGCATCCTGGGACAGTAGCTCAATACATTCGCCAAGTTGTGACGCTTCATTCATAGAGCTTGAGCACATCCTCCACCGCCATGCGAGACTGTACCCCCAACGATAGGGGCGATCGCCGTCCATGGGCCAGATGCTCCGCCGCCGCGCAGGCAATCATAGCGGCATTATCGGTGCAGAACTTCAGGGGCGGAAAAATCACCCGCAGCCCCTTGTCAGCCGCCGCTGCCGTTAGATGCTGCCGTAGACCGCTGTTGGCCGCAACACCGCCGCCCACCACGATGGTAGTTAGTTGATGATCGAGGGCGCAGGCGATCGCTCGTTTGGTAAGCGATCGGGCCACCGTAGATTGAAAGCTAGCAGCTAGATCTGCTACTGGCAAATCCGGAGTCTGCGCCTGGAGAGACTGGGTCAGCCGCAAAACAGCCGTTTTCAGACCGCTAAAGCTGGAATCATAGGGATGGTAGCCGCCTTGGGGCAGAGAAATTTTTCCCTCTGGCAAGGCGTAGGCCTGGGGATTTCCTTGGGCCGCGAGGCGATCGATCACCGGGCCACCTGGATAACCTAGGTCTAGCAAACGCGCAACCTTATCAAAGGCTTCCCCCGCTGCATCATCGTGGGTTTGCCCCAGCGTTGTGTAATGCCCACAGCCTTGAACGTACAGCAGGCTAGTATGCCCACCTGATACCAAAAGACAGAGAAAGGGCGGTTCTAAAGTCGGTTCCGTGAGATAGGAAGCGTAGATATGCCCTTCTAGGTGATGGACGCCCAGAAACGGCTTTTGATGCAGCAAAGCCAAGGTTTTAGCCGCACTCAGCCCCACCAGCAACGCTCCCACCAGCCCCGGTGCCACCGTAGCCGCAACGCCATCGATGCTATCCCAGGACAGATCTGCTTGATCCAGCGCTTGAGCGATCGCCCAGTTGACAGTTTCCACATGCTGCCGAGAGGCCACCTCCGGCACCACTCCCCCATAAGGGCGATGAATGTCGATCTGAGACGACACCACACTGGTCAACACGTGGCGATCGCTGACAATGGCGACGGCCGTTTCATCACAACTGGTTTCAATAGCGAGGGTCGTTACCATACAAGACCAGATAATTAGAGCTGTCGAGAGCTGGTGAAGAACAGGTTACAAACAGATGACGCAAGAAGCACAGGGGTAGGATATTCTACCCACTCCATCCCCTCAGACTACACGATGAACCGGTTACCCAGGGGACGATCGCTCACTCATGAACTCATCAATGTAACGATTTACAGCATGAGTTCGTCATTTGATGCACTGTTTGGTAGAGAACTAGAGATTAACAGGATCGATCGGATTCCAGACGAGTCTTAAAAGAGAGCGATCGCCCGGCTCTAAATGTTAACAAATATCAAGAACTATACACCTCCGTCCCAGTTCATGAAGATACTAATTCTGAGGTTTATGTCCAGCATAGTCCATCCTAAAACTCAGCTTACGGGCTGATTAAGATCGACTCTGTTGACATAGCTGTGCCACCGCTCCGCCAATTAAATCAAGCGGTTGGGCGATCGCACACCGACAGATGCATCGCGATAGATTTGGAGATGTTTTCGAATAGATCCATTGATATTGCAGATGGGTTACCTCTAAACATTTTCAATGCTTGAAAGGGTATGAAAATGAATGGGATGTTGCGCTTTACTGAGACCATTCAGAAGAGTATGATTGCTCTGAAGTTCAACTGCTAAACGCATCCATAACTTCATTTTTGTACAAAAATCTTTGTTTTTCGTAATAAAGGGAAGCAATTCCAATGAGACGATTGTTTGCTCTACTTCTAGTTATTAGTCTTTGGATTGGCTTTGTTCCTCCAGCCTCCGCTGATGTAGCTGGACTAACCCCCTGTGGTGAGTCTGCTGCCTTCCAGCAACGCGCTGCTGCCGCTACAACGCCTCAAGCCAAAGCCCGTTTTGTAAAATATGCTGATTCCAGCCTCCTCTGCGGCACCGATGGGTTGCCTCACCTAGTGGCTGATGGTCGCTGGAGCCATGCCAGCGAATTTATGATTCCAGGTCTGATGTTCCTCTACATTGCCGGATGGATTGGTTGGGTGGGCCGTGCCTACCTAATTGCCGTTCGCGGTGAAAAGAATGCCGAAGAGAAGGAAATCGTGATCGATGTTCCTCTAGCTACCAAGGTGATGCTAACGGGCTTTGCTTGGCCGTTGGCTGCTCTGAAAGAATTTTCGAGCGGTGAACTCGTGGCTAAGGATGCAGAAATTACGGTTTCTCCCCGCTAGGCACATCTGTTTCCGTAAGGGTAGGAGCGATCGCTCCTGGCTCAGCGGATCATCTTTTTCGAGACGACTGATTTATTCCTAAGTTGAGATTGGAGTCTAGCTCATGCAGGATCTCTTGAAGTATTTGTCTACCGCGCCGGTTTTGGCAGCAGCCTGGATGCTGGTCACGGCTGGTATCTTGATTGAATTCAACCGGTTCTACCCAGACCTGTTGTTTACACCGTTCTAACCCTGTCAACCAGGCCCAAACGGTTTGCCAGACTTAGGGTTAACACCCTAGATGCTTGCTCACGTACAAAAAAACCGCCAACTTGGCGGTTTTTTTGTGTCTTCACTTCATGCCTAAAACTGGCTTAATACAGCCCCAACCAAGCCAAAAGACCTTGGCCCGTCGTGTACTCAATTACCAAGGTCAGGACAAATCCAATCATGGCAGCCCGTCCGTTCAAGCGGTCGGAATAGTCGTTGAACCCAAATTTCGGCTCTGTCAACTTGGGAGTCACAGAAGGTTGAGGGTTAGTCATTAGCAGCACAACCGTTTACAAAACGTTACAGTATTTCTCCATTGTGGAGAACCCTGGCGCGATCGTCAAGGGAGGTTTAGGAATCGGAGACCGTCTTCAGGTAGGCAGCGATCGCTTCTGTTGCCACCTCCGTCATGGGGCGTCCCTGCTGTTCCGCCGCTGTTTTGAGCTGGGCGTAGATCTCATCCCCCACACCAATCCGATAGCGAGAGCGGTTGGGCGATCGCGATGATTTGGGCTGATAGGTAGCGCTAAACTGCCGCAGCGCCTCAAAGCCAACCCGATGGCAAAAGTCACCAAAGCTTTCCCCTATCTGGCGCTGTTGCTTGAACTGGGCGAACAACGGTTCTAGGGTTTTCTCTAGGTCAGCGATCGCCATGCGATCCATATAGGGTT
>DATNRH010000046.1 GCA_036703605.1 Candidatus Obscuribacterales bacterium
CATAAACCATGCAAATCGAAATCCATGTTCTGCAAAGCTTCCCACCTGCTAACCTCAATCGTGATGAAAATGGAATGCCCAAATCCACGGTGTTTGGTGGCTATCCACGGGCACGAATTTCTAGCCAATGCCAAAAACGAGCTGTGCGACTGTTCTATCAACAGTATTCGGATCTCTCCGCCGATCAATTTGCTCAGCGATCGCGCTCTTGGATGCCGGAGTTGAAAGCTGTGCTGGTTGCTGCTGATATTCCTGATGTACGGGCTGAAACAGCCGCTAAGTTAGCACTAGAGACGCTGGGCGCGAAATTTGAAGGTGACAAGGTTGAGTCGAAAACAATTTTGTTTTTAGGACGGACAGAGATTGCAGCGATCGCCAATCTTTTGATCAAAAATTGGGCAGCAATTGAGCCAGGATTGATGGCTAAGGATCCTAAATTACCTGTTAAGGATCCTAATATGGCAAAGGTCATTGAAAAGGTCTTGGTGAATAGTGGCAAGCCTGGTGATGTTGCTCTTTTTGGGCGCATGATGGCATCACTGCCCACGGCGAATGTAGATGCAGCGGTGCAGATGGCCCATGCTATTAGCATCAACAAGCTACAGCAGGAATTTGACTTCTTCACGGCGGTTGATGACTTGGGTGGTAATGATACGACTGGTGCAGATCATATGGGTGAGACGGGTTACAACAGCTCTACGTACTATCGATTCACCACCATGGATACGGTTCAGCTTCAGGCGAATTTGGGTGATGATGTACCCGCGCAGGCGATCGCTCAGGCATTTGCGGAGGCGTTTGTGCGTGCGATTCCGACGGGGCATCAAAATAGCTTTGCAGCCCATAGTCTACCCGCAGCGATCATGATGGTGGTGCGCAAGGGGCAGCCTATTTCATTGGTTGATGCCTTCGAAAATCCTGTGGCTCCTAAGGGTGGCAAGAGTTTGCTGGAACGGGCTCTTTCTCAACTAGATAGCCACTGGGCAGATCTAAGCAAGATGTATGGCGAAAAATCTGTGGTGTTTAAAGGGATTGTGACCCGTGAGCAATTGTCTCAGCAGTTGGCAACCCTGAAAGACTGTGAAAAGCCGACGGTCGATGACTTGATCAAAGATGCGATCGCTGCTGCATTTCAGGAGGCTAACTAACTATGCCCACGCTTTTGTTACGAATGCGAGCCCCGATGATGAGTTGGGGTGATCATAGTCGCTTTACGATTCGGGATAGCCGTCGAGAACCAACCAAATCAGCGGTGATTGGCTTGCTTTGTGCAGCTCTTGGTCGCCCTCGTTGGGAACCGATCCATGATCTGGCGACTCTGCGGATGGGGGTGCGGATCAATCAGGAGGGGGTCGTGCAATGTGACTATCACACGGTGATGAATAGCATTAAGTCTAGTGGTAGCAAGGGAGATACGGTGATTAGTCATCGTTATTATGTGGCGGATGCGGATTATCTAGTAGGTCTAGAGGGAGATGATCGGGCATGTTTGGATCGGCTGGATGCGGCATTGCAAGCACCCCATTGGCAGCTCTATTTTGGCCGTAAAAGTTTTGTTCCTAGCCAGCCAGTATCCATCCATGTGGTTGATCTATCGCTTGAAGATGCTCTACGGAGCCATCCCTACACGACGAAACGGCGACGGCCGACTCAACTCCGCTATGTGTTGGAGGTGGCAGATAGTTTAGATGTGCGTCAAGATGTGCCGCTAGACTGGCAAAAGCGTTTATTTGGTAGTCGGTGTGTCGCTACTATATTTCATAATCTAGAGGAGGCGGAAGTATGTATCTCTCCAAACTAGTGTTAAATGAGAGCGATCGCGCTGTCCAACGCGATCTAAGCGATGCCCATAAGCTACACCAACGCATTATGCAGGCATTTCCAGATGACTTGGAGAGCGATCGCCCCCGCCAGGATCTACATATCTTATTTCGCCAAGAGCCAGATAGTAATGTGGTTTTGGTACAGTCTGCGATCGCACCTAATTGGTCAATATTGCCCTCGGGCTATCTACAGGAGCATCACCAGAAGGAATGGCAGTTAGATATAGATCAATGTTCATCTGGGCGAATCTTGCAGTTTCGGCTACGGGCAAATCCAAGTAAGCGGGATAATCAAACCCGTAAGACGATTGGATTATTTCACGAGGCGGATCAGGTAGCTTGGTTGCAGCGCCAGGCGGAACGCTGTGGGTTTCGGCTCCATGGTATTGATGTGATCCCGTCTCCTAATGTGTTTGGCATCAAGAAGGGGGGCAAGGCTCCAATTCGGATCACGACGGCGCTTTATCAAGGGGTGTTGGAGGTTGTGGAGCCGGAGCTTTTTCTAAATGCGGTTCGTCAAGGAATTGGACGCGGGAAGTCCTATGGCTGTGGTCTCTTGTCTATTTCTCGAATAACGATCTAGGTTTTTTACTCTAGGATTACGGCTATGTCTCGACTGCGAACGTTGCCTAAGGCGCGCGATCGCATTAGCTTCCTGTACTTTGAACATTGTCGCATTGAACAGGATGAACAAGCGATCGCTGTTTTTAAGGGAAAAAGTAAGTTTTTTGTGCCCTGTGCAGCGATATCAACGCTGCTGCTAGGGCCTGGTACATCTATCACCCATGCCGCCATTAAAACTCTATCGAACAATACCTGTGAGGTGCAGTGGGTTGGTGAAGATCTATTGCGTTTCTATGCAAGTGGGCGTAGTGGTTCTGGTAATGCTAAACGGATTATTCATCAAGCTACACTTTGGGCAGATTCTATCCAACGTCTGAAGGTGGTGAGGCGAATGTATCTGTTTCGGTTTGATGATCCGCTTAGTGATGATCTCACGCTCCAACAGATTCGGGGACATGAGGGAGTCCGAGTTCGAACGTTATACCAACATTGGAGTCGGCAGACTGGTGTTGAGTGGAATGGAAGGGACTATAAGCAACAGGATTGGAATGCTGCAGATCCGATTAACCAAGCGTTGTCTATTGCCAATGCTTGTCTGTATGCGGTCTGTCAAGCTGCTTTACACTCTGTGGGATATTCACCGGCGTTAGGTTTTATCCATACGGGTAAGCCGTTGTCGTTTGTGTATGATGTCGCAGATATGTATAAGGCGAAGACTACTATACCAGCAGCGTTTGAGGCTGTTTCGGAGACTTATTTCAATCTTGATACGTTAGTTCGCGAAAAGTGCCGAGAGCGTTTTAATGAGCAGAGGCTAATGCATCGCTTAGTCCAAGATGTTGATAGGATGTTGGGCTTTGGTGATGATGAAGAGACGGAGCCGATCTGTTTCCTTTGGGATGATGTTTTGGAGTCTGTGGAGGGTGGTAAAAATTGGGCGGAAGAATAAGGAGGAACGATGGTCGTTTTTGTTTTGGAAAATGTGAAGCCGGTCTTGAGAGGAGAACTGAGCCGCTGGCTGTTTGAGGTTAAGGCTGGGGTTTTTACAGGACGGGTGTCGGCATTGGTCAGGGATGAGTTATGGGATCTAATAGCCCAGAAACTCGATCATGGTTCTGCCGTGATGATCTATCCCAAGAACTGTGAGCAGGGTTTTGATGCTCGAATCCTAGGAAATCCGTCTCGGTCTCTGGTAGACATAGAGGGGGTGCTGTTAGTCAAAGTCTAGGAAATTCAAGTATTCTGGAAGTGTTGTCCCCACGTGCGTGGGGGTGAACCGCCCTACATTAGCTGAGTCCATACCACAACTATTTCGTTGTCCCCACGTGCGTGGGGGTGAACCGTTCATCCATGATTATCTAAAATCCTTGTTAAATGGTTGTCCCCACGTGCGTGGGGGTGAACCGCAACCACAGAGGGCAATGCTTGCGAGTAATGATACGTTGTCCCCACGTGCGTGGGGGTGAACCGGTGAAATCACCTAATAGATTGAATTCATTGATCAGTTGTCCCCACGTGCGTGGGGGTGAACCGATCTCACAAAGTTTCAGCCCTAGTGAGTCTTTTGGTTGTCCCCAC
>DATNRH010000047.1 GCA_036703605.1 Candidatus Obscuribacterales bacterium
ATGCCGAAACTTGTCAGGATGCCCAAACCGAGTTGTTATCCAGAACGTCCTTGGAGGTCAGCTATGCCGATGTGCGAGACCTGCGACCCATTGCGACCTTGACTCACTTGCAAATGCTGACCTTGATGGGCAATCCCATCGATGACCTCAGCCCCCTCACCAATCTCCACCAGTTAGTCACACTCAGCGTCGGGGATAGCGCCATTTCGGATTTGTCTCCGCTGCGGGGGATGACCAAGCTGAAATCGCTTTCCCTGTCCGGAAACCAGATCCAAGACCTGACTCCTTTGGCTGCCTTGACCGGGTTGGAAGATCTGTTTCTGAGTGAAAACCAGATTCAAGATCTACAACCCCTAGCTGGCTTAACCCAGCTAACCGGGCTCGCTGTTGATAACAATGCGATCGCCGAATTGACCCCATTAAGTCGAATGACTCAGCTTTACACGCTGTATGCCGAGGGTAACCAAATTCAAGATCTAACCCCGCTGGCTCAGTTGCCCATCTTGACAGAGCTGTCCCTGCGGGATAATCAGATCCAAGACCTATCGCCCTTGCAGTCCCTCCCCCTCACCTATGTGCTGCTGGATAGTAACCAGATTACTGACTTAACCCCCCTCACGGCGATCGCCAGTTTGTCGTCTATTTCCGCCGATGACAATGCGATCGCCACCCTACCCGACCTAACCGGCTTGCCCCAGCTAATAACCTTGAGTCTCCAAGCCAATATCATAGAAGATTTGACACCGCTGAAGAGCCTACCCAGCCTGCGATGGCTTAATCTAAATGCTAACGCTATTCAAGATATTGCCCCCCTTGCTTTCTTGCCAGAGCTTCATACCCTTTCCCTTAATAACACAGCACTAATCGGTTACCACAACGGCACTGAAACACGTTCATTTCAGGGCAATAATTTCGTTACGGATCTCAGTCCACTGCAAAATATTCCCTACCTGTCAGAGTTATCAGTGCAGGACAATGGTGTGGATGACCTAACCCCGTTAGCCTCCATGGATGCCTTGCGACTGCTCGATCTCTCCCGCAATGGAGTGACCGATATTCAGCCCCTCTCGGCTCTCTTGACCCTGAACACGCTGAACTTGGCAGGCAATCAGATCAGCGATATTAGCCCCCTTGCGAATCTCACCCAACCCTTTGGCCTGTTTAGCCTAGATCTCAGTTTCACCCAGCTCTCCGACCTCCGTCAGTTGCCGATATTTCCCCAACTGTACACATTAAAACTTCGGGGCAATGGCATAGCAGATTTAACCCCCCTCGACCAGTTCCCTGAGCTGATGGAACTCGATCTGAGTGCGAATCAGATTACGGATTTGTCCCCATTGGCGACTCTCTTTAACCTGAACGATTTAGATCTGGGCAGCAACCAAATCCGTGATGTCCAGCCCTTGGCAACCCTGTCCAACCTGCGAACCCTCAGTCTTTTCGATAACCAATTGGAAGATGTCAGCCCCCTGACGGCATTGCAAACCCTAAACGAGTTATCCCTATCCTTCAACCATGTCCAGAATGTTCGTCCTTTGGCTGGGTTAACCGAGCTATACCAGCTCGCTTTAGTCAAGAATAATGTGCGCGATGTCAGCCCTTTAGCCCCATTGGTAAATTTAGAGTATCTA
>DATNRH010000048.1 GCA_036703605.1 Candidatus Obscuribacterales bacterium
TTTATTTCCGCTTTTGGCCGCCCCTGAGCTGAGGGCTGAGATTAAGCGCATCGCGGCCAAAAAAAGAGGCGGGCCAGAGCCCGCCTCGAAAAGATGAATGGGCGCTCGCTCAGTCGTTGCGACGGCGGCGCAGCAGAAGCAGCGCACCAAGGCCACCGAGGAGAGCGACCGAGGGTTCGGGAACGGCTTCAAGTTTGAGAGTGGAATAAACTTCATTGTCATCGGGGGCTAAGCCCGATGCGTTGCCAGTATAACTTCCAACAGATCCAAAAATAGGAGCAGCACCACCTAGGGGGTTCGCGTTGTATTGGTTTTCGCCAGCAGTATCGTCGGCGATCGTTCCAATCGCCTTGAGAGCAAATGCTGTAGAGCTAGCCAACGTGCTGCCATTGCCAACGAAGACATACATCTGTTCACCAATTAGTCCACTGAGCGCATTGTCTGCTCTAATCTCGGGACCATCCACTAGAGGCCCTTGAACGTAGCCAGGGCGCTCCGAACCCAGAAGGTAACTACCTGTACCAGCTATGAATGAGGCTTGGACGTTAAAGTCATCAATCGTGGAGTAAATGTTAGCGATGTCGGTATCGATCACATATCCGTCTGAGAAATAACCGATGGTAACAATCCCTAAACCTGGGGTGGCTCCGCCGGCACTTCCATCCATCAGTGAATTGTCCACATTTTGATAAAGCGCGTCGCTAGAACCTAAACCTGTAACAGGGTTAGCGACTAGATAGTTGGCCGCTGACGCGGTAATCGACATCAATACCGACGCGGAGATGGTGAGCAGAATAGGCTTCATAAGGGAAATCGGAGAGAGAACAAGGAAATGGATTACAGCCCTGTGTAGCTGTCGGGCACTTTGAGGTCGAGCTCGCTGTCATCCGCACCCCTCTTTTGGATCAGAATGGCAGAGGTTAATTCGACAGCCTCAGCCTCAGCCTGGCTGAGATCTACTGTGGAATTGTCCGCATCCCTCCAGTTGCCTGACACAGCGGACTTGAAATATTTTTTGTATGTTAAATCACCTTGTTGGACCCAAACCAAATCAGCAACGGTCGGCGCAAGCCCTGCTTGGACGTCATCTTCCAGCCCTGCATTAAAGAGGTTCAATCCGGCAGGAGCCACTCTGCTGACCACGTTAAAACCTTGGCCGAGAACAGTAATGGTTCCCACGGTTTTCACTTCACCAGTCAGCGTCAGCGTTGCCGCAGTAGATTGTCTTTTCTGAATAAAGATCCCATCAGCGTAAACGATGGGCACATTTGGAGAAGCTGTGTTGGTGCTAGCATCACGAAATTCGCTGAAAGAGACGTTAAGGTAATACTTGTTGTAAACACCGGGGGCAGTGGGAACCCAAACAAGATCCGCAACGGTTGAGGCGAGACCAGCTTGCAGCACGCCACCCGAGCCAAGGGAGTTGGTGGTAAATATCTCCTCAAGCGTCGGAGCGAGACGAAGCTTGTAGCTGTCACCGCTAGCCAATCCAAGGGTATGGAGCTCATCAGGTGTAGTGATAACAGTGCCGCTTATGTCAGTGTCGGCAATGACTTGGATGGTGCCGATGAGCGCGGGGTCAGAAGCGTCGGTAATTTCCAGAATGTATGTCCTGCCAGCTTCCGGTGTTATGGAAAGCTCATTATCGGTCAAATCCGAACCGGTGGCCCCTGCGGCGACATTCTCTAAAACTCCCTGAGCTGCTGGCGTTGGATGCAACGTAAGTCCTACCAGGTTGAAACCCTGACCAAGGTCTTGGGAGACATAACCAACCGGGGTGGTGGATTCCGCATTTGCTGTGGTCAATGCGCCGATGGCGATCGCAGAACATAAGAGGGAGGTCGCTTTCATGATGGTTTCTGGTTGGGGGGACCTGTGCTTGGGTTTTTGCAGGCGGTGTTGGATTTACTTGGTAGTTACTCGAAAGTTAATACTAGGGAGTTTCGTTAGACGATTTCGTGTGGCCGTTGGGGGCGCCGCCACTTTGTCACCGCTAGCCTGTAAAGCCGACGGCATGGGTAAATTTGGCCCAAATGACACATTGCGTCAAGCGGCCAGCTGTCCTTTTTTAATTGGGCTATTGGTACCTTTTGGGGTCCAGTTCGCCCCTCGTTC
>DATNRH010000049.1 GCA_036703605.1 Candidatus Obscuribacterales bacterium
TCAGCTATTTACATGCCTTCCCGTTTGATCTGCTCAAAATTGACAAATCTTTTATTCAGCGGTTAAGTCATACCTCTAGCCAATCTGTGAATCTGGTGCCGGCCATTATGGCGATCGCCCAAACCTTGAGGATTCAGGTGATTGCAGAAGGGATTGAATCCTTGCCCCAGCTTAGGGATCTCCAGCGGCTGAACTGTGCTCGTGGTCAAGGCTTCCTCTTTGCAAAACCTATGCCACCGGAGTCAGTGCAACCGCTGCTTGGTGTCTCATTGTTCAACCAACCCTTGAGCTTGGACTATTCATCCACAGAAGTCCGGTCATCGCGACCCACGTGAAGTTACAGCCATCGTTCCCCGAGTTTTGTTCCCTGATCTCTGGTTCCCTTTGACTTCGCTCAGGGAACCAGAGCTAGATGCTAGATACGACTTCGCTCAGATCAGCATCGTCCCTGGGATGGTGTTGCTCTTGGGCTGCTTGCGCCGCCTACGAGATCCCATGAAAAAACGGAGCCCCTAGCAGGACTCCGTTTTCATGGATATCAATGACCGATCGTTAGATAACGAAAGCGATCTAAGCTTCAGCCATAGCTGGGTAAACGCTGACCCGCTTACGGCTGCGGCCTTTACGTTCGAAGGTTACAACACCATCGACGAGGGCAAACAGTGTGTCATCACTGCCGCGACCCACGTTAACACCAGGATGAACTTTGGTGCCTCGTTGGCGGATCAAAATGTTGCCAGCCCGAACGACTTGCCCACCGAAGCGCTTAACGCCGAGTCGCTGAGCATTAGAGTCCCGACCGTTCCGAGTACTGCCTGTTCCTTTCTTATGAGCCATAGCTCTCTCTCAACTCCATGCACGTATTCACAACAACGCTGACTCTCAGTTTGTTCAGCATCCTATCTTAGCCTAACGAACCTTGGACGTCGTTGGACTAATCTGCAACCACCGCGTCCTGCGGTTCATCTGCTCCATCTACATCCGCAGGAGCCGCTGCTGCTTCTGTTCCAGCTAGCACGGTGCCATTGAGATTGATCGAGTTGATCATCAAGCGGGTTAGTTCTTGACGGTGACCTTGCTTTTTCCGCGTTTTCTTCTTCGGACGCATCTTGTAAACGATGATTTTGCGTCCGCGCAAATGGCGGAGAACGGTCGCTTCTACCGTAGCACCGGCAATGGTGGGCTGTCCGACGGAAATGTCTCCATCGTTGTCGATGTAGAGCACTTGGTCGAGGGTGACGCTACCGTCATCTTCCACGTCGAAGCGGTTGAGGTCATAAAACCTGCCTGGCTCGACTCGTAGTTGAGTGCCGCCGGCTTCAATAATTGCGTATGCCATGGGATTCTCCGTAGGATGCCGTACAGGTCACTGGTCGATAGATCGGCGATCGCAACCAGTTGTTGACAGGGCCGCACCTGATCCGAGCATGATAAATAGTTAGCAATTCATCATGACAGATGGATTGAAGCTATGTCAAGGCTGGATCGCGATCGCTTGGTAGGTAAACCCTGGCAGATCAAGGCGGCGAGATCAGGAAGGAGGGACAGTGGACTGCTATCGGCTAGAGGTGCGCATCTATCAACGGCCTTTTCGAATGCCTTTGCAGACGAGTCATGGACGTTGGCAGGTGCGGGATGGCTTAATTGTGCGGCTGGAGAACAGGGCGGGGCAGGTGGGGTTTGGGGAAATTGCGCCTCTGCCTTGGTTGGGTAGTGAGTCGTTGGAAAGGGCGATCGCGTTTTGTCAGCGTTGCCTGCCGATGGTGACGGCGGAGCAGATCATGCAGATTCCCGATACGCTGCCAGCCACTCAGTTTGGCTTGGGCATGGCGCTGGAGCGGCTGGGTCATGAGGTGCGATCCCCGATCACCTGGACCTGCAGTCAACTGCTGCCTACGGGAGCCGCGGCCCTGCAGGTTCCCCTCGTGCCAGGCACCTATAAGTGGAAAATTGGGGTGCAGCCCCTGCAGCAGGAACAGCAATGGCTGCAGCAACGGTTACAGGATTGGCCCCTAGGCGCAAAACTGCGGCTGGACGCGAATGGCGGCTTGGATCAGGCGGCGGCGATCGCTTGGTTGCAGGTCTGCGATCGCCTCAATCAGGCCACCCCGGTGATTGAATTTTTGGAACAGCCCCTGCCAGCAGATCAGGTGCCGCAGATGCAGCAGTTGGGCGATCGCTACACCACGCCCATTGCCCTCGATGAGTCACTAGCCACTATGCACCATGTGCGGCATTGGCATCAGCAAGGCTGGCGGGGGATTGGAGTCGTCAAGCCAGCGATCGCCGGTTTTCCCCAAACGATTCGCCAGGTTTGCACCGACGTAGGGCTGGATGTTGTATGGTCGTCTGTGTTTGAAACACCCATGACCCAGCGATTTATTGCCCAGCATCTTGCCCCCGTGGCGGGCGATCGCGCCGTAGGGTTTGGGATCAATCATTGGTTTGTCGATGCAGGGTGTCACGGATTGGAGGATGAGGATCTATGGGCAACGCTCCCACCCCTAAGGACGTAGAGCAGCAATGCCGAGGGCGATCGTGGCTGCTGGGCGATCGCGCCTCGGATCTGCAGATCCAGTTTCAGCAGGTCTTAGATGCTCGCCACGCTGACGTTCAGCCATGGATCCAGGCAGGAGTGCTGCCCACGGTGGCGATCGCTGACGACAGTCCCGCCGCCTATTTGGCCAGTTTTCTAGCGGCTTGTCAGTCCGGCTGTCCGGTGGTGTTGGGTAACCCTAAGTGGGCGATCGCGGAATGGCAGACGGTGCTAGACGTAGCGCAACCCACGCACGTTTGGGGATCATCACCACCATCCTTAACTCTGCCTTGCACGGCCACGCCCCTGCCTCCCGGCTGGATTCTGATTCCCACCGGAGGAACCTCAGGGCAGTTGCGGTTTGCCATCCACACCTGGGCAACGCTCATGGCTGCCGCCGTGGGTTTTCAGCAGCATTTCCACTGCCAGTCCGTCAAAAGCTGTTGCCTACTGCCGCTCTACCATGTCAGTGGTCTGATGCAGGCGATGCGAGTCTGGCAATCCCAGGGACAGCTAGCGATCGCCACCTTGCCAGACTTGATGGAGCATGGCCCCCCAGGGTTTGATCCCCAACAGTTTTTTATCTCCCTTGTGCCAACCCAGCTCCAGCGGCTGCTAGATCAACCTTCGTCTTCCCTGTGGCTATCCCAGTTTCGTGCCGTTTTACTTGGCGGTGCGCCAGCCTGGCCGACCTTGTTGGATGATGCCCAGTGCCGCCAGATTCCCATTGCCCTGACCTATGGCATGACGGAAACGGCTGCCCAGGTTGCCACCCTATCACCTCACCGTTTTTTACAGGGCGATCGCAGTTGTGGCCCGGCCCTACCCCACTGTGCGATCGCCATCGTGGATGACCAAGGCCAGCCTCTCCCCATTTACCAGCCTGGGCGCGTGGTGTTGCGCAGCACATCCCAGTGCCTTGGCTATCTACCGGAATCACCGGATGGGGAAGCGATCGCCGGCCAGCCCTTGCTCACCGATGATCTAGGCTATCTAACCTCCGCCGGTGATCTCCATCTGGTAGGACGCAGAAGCAGCACCCTGATCACCGGTGGCGAAAATGTTTCTCCAGAGGAGGTAGAAGCCGCTATTCGGTCTACAGGACTCGTAGCGGATATTGGCATCGTCGGTCTGCCCGATCGCCATTGGGGAGAGGCGGTGACGGCGGTCTACGTGCCCACTGCGGGAACTCCCGCTGAGGATCAGATGTTGGCCCACATGGCGATCGCCCTCCGCCCGCATCTCAGTCGCTTTAAGCATCCTAAACATTGGATTCCTGTGGATTCCTTGCCCCGTAATTCCCAAGAAAAGCTCCAGCGCGCGGCTTTAAAAGCGATCGCCCATCAGTGGATGGCTCAACAGGTCATGGTTAAGCCATGAGATGGGCAACAATATTGCGCAGCACTTGCGTAAAGCTGTGGTCTGGATATTTCACCGAAAAGAGGCCGCTACTGGCCAACACCATCATTTCATCCGAATGGGGTAAAACACCCGCCACAGTTGCGCCATAGGTTTGCTCAACCCGGAGTTTCAGTTCATCAAAGTCAAACACAGTGGGAGCCTTGTTCACCACCATCAACAAGTTAGGCACCTCTAGCTTACGAGCTACATCCACCGTCACGGCGGTGCCTTGGTAATCTTGTGAATCTGGCCGGAGGATGAGCAACAGCACATCAGAAATGGTGATAGACAGCAGGGTTTCTTCGTTGAGACCCGGATGGGTATCGATAAACAGATAGTCTAGCTCTAGATTTTCAATCAGGTCTTGAAATCCTTCATTGAGCAAGCCGACATCATAGCCCTCTCGCAACACCCGGGCAATTTCACCTGCCTTGACGCTGGCGGGGATCAAGTAGATTTTGCTGGTAGGCTGAGCCCGTTCGCCGATGGCATAGGTGACATCATAGGCAACATCAGCAATTGAACAGCGCCCCCAGAGGTAATCATTGAGCGATCGATCAATTTTTTGATCATCAAACCCAAACAGTACATGAATGCCAGGTGACTGAATGTCCGTGTCTACAATCCCAACGCGTTTCCCTTTGGCGGCCACTAATGCTGCTAGGTTTGCGGTGGAGTTTGACTTGCCGGTTCCACCCCGATAGGAATGGATCGAAATCACTCTAGACATGAACATCCTCGAATAACAACAATAGGGCTGGCGTCTATTCGACGTAAAGTCTCGACCTTCCCCAATAGTATATGGGTTGTCTAGGCTTCAGAGGTAGCTCAATCGTCAGCGATCGCCCTTGTTCAAGGTAAAGATCTGGATGCAATCTCCAAGACATTCGAATTGAAACGATTGAAGAGGCGATCGGGTCATCTACCAGATAATTCGGTATTCTGAAAGAAGCTGCTTTACGGAACTTCACAAGTCCGCCCCTTACGCCTATGAAATGCATCATCAATCGTCGGGCCCAGTTCTCAGCGAGCCATCGATATTGGTTGCCAGAGCTAAGCGATGCGGAGAATGCTGAACGGTTTGGTCGCTGTGCTGACGCTCCAGGCCATGGTCACAACTACGTCCTCTACGTTTCGATGGAGGGAGACCTTGACCAATATGGCATGGTGCTCAACCTATCGGATGTGAAGCATGTCATTAAGCGAGAGGTGACCAGCCAACTCGATTTTTCTTCCCTCAACCAAGCTTGGCCAGAATTTAGCCAAAGCTTACCTACAACCGAGAACCTCGCGCGGGTAATCTGGCAGCGTCTTGCCCCTCACCTGCCGCTGGTTCGCATTCAGCTTTTTGAACATCCTGAACTTTGGGCAGAATACCACGGACAATCTATGAACGCACATCTAACACTGAGCACCCACTTCAGCGCCGCCCACCGGTTGGCCTTGCCCCATCTGTCCTTAGAAGAAAATTTAGAGATCTACGGTAAATGTGCCCGAGTCCATGGTCATGGTCACAACTACCATCTGGAGGTGACGATCGCGGGAGAGATGGATGAACGCACGGGCATGATTGCCGATCTCGGTGCGTTTCAACAGATCGTTCAGGATTATGTCACGGAACCGCTGGATCACACCTTCCTTAACTATGACATTCCCTACTTTAAGGAGATTGTGCCCACGGCGGAACAGATTGCTGTGTACATTCGCCAAGTGTTGGAAGCCCCAATCCGCGAGATTGGCGCAACGCTCTATAAAGTTCGGTTGATTGAAAGTCCGAACAATTCTTGCGAGGTCTACGGCTCGGCGGTGGAATCGGGAACTCCTGCAACTCAAGCTCAAGTGCCTGCTTTGGTGTAAGGCTGAAATACCTTGCCGATCCCCCTCAAGTCTTGGCTTAAGGGGGACGTCGAGACAGGTGTATGAACGAACTAGGTTAGCAAGCGGCGTATTGCTCGACCACGGAGACCAGTGTGTTCGTCCAGTAGTGAGTGAGTTCTTCGCTGGCTGCTTCGACCATGACCCGAATTAACGGCTCGGTACCCGAGGCCCGCACGAGGACACGACCCTGATCTACCATGGCAGCTTCGGCTTGGGCGATCGCTTCTTGGAGCATCTCAGAGGTGTGCCACTGCAGACGGCGATCGCGATCTTCAACGCGCACATTCTTCAGCAGTTGAGGATAGGTCTGGAAGCTTTGATCCATCCATTCAGCCAAGGATAGCCCTGATTGCTGCACCAATGCCGCCAAGTGCAGCGCCGTGAGCAGACCATCTCCAGAGACGCCGTAGTGGGGACAGAGGATATGACCCGACTGTTCACCGCCCAACATGGCCCCTTGGCGCACCATTTCGGCATGGACATGCTGATCACCAACGGCGGTACGGATTAACTGTCCACCCTGCTGCAGCCAGGCGTGCTCAAACCCCAGATTCGCCATCACGGTGGAGATAATCAGGTTTTGAGGGAGCTGGTTTTGTTGGCGCAGCAGTTGTCCCCAGAAATACAGAATATAGTCGCCATCAACGACTCGACCTTGGCGATCGACTGCCAGTACCCGATCGGCATCGCCATCGAAGGCAAACCCTAGATCGGCTTGATGCTCTTGCACCGCTGCCCGCAGGGGCCCTAGATGGGTTGATCCACAGTTAACATTAATGCGATCGCCGTCGGGACGATTGTGCAGGCAGATCACCTCAGCGCCCAGTTGGCGGAACACTTGCGGGGCAACCTCTGCCGCTGCGCCCCAAGCCAGATCTAAAACGACCCTTAACCCCGAAAAACTCACCCGCGATCGCAGGGGAGCCTGGAGCGACTCGGCATATTGACTGACCAACTCAGGACGGTGGTAATGCTGCCCCCATCCCGTTGCCGCTGAAGGGCCATCTTGCCCACCTCGCAGACCGGCCTCAATCTGACGCTGGAGATCAGGCGATAGCTTACTGCCCCCGGC
>DATNRH010000050.1 GCA_036703605.1 Candidatus Obscuribacterales bacterium
CCATCAACTGGCTGCCAGCGTAAGGACTGGTTATAGCCGTTTCACAGGGCAACAGTCGCAGCCACTGAAACACGGTAAAGCCGTCATGGTGGCCCACCATATTGCCAGCCTGATCGGAGCCCACAGAGCAATTGTAGGCGCAAAACATCTTGAACGCCAACACTCCTGGTGCAGAGGTAGTGACCAAAAAGGCAAAAGCGTGTGACCCATTCCTCTGGCGGTTTTCTCGCTCCAGAGGCTCCTGTGTGTCGATATGAACCAGGAAGATGTAGCCATCCAGAGTAGGCTTGGCCAGCACTTGATCTGCCGCACGACGTACGTCCTCGCGCCAAGTCTGCACAGTGGTCAGAGGAAAGCACAGACTAAACGCTGCCGCTGCAATGACACCAGCATTGATGCCACACAGAGTGGGTTCGGCTGAAGCAAACAGACGGAAGATGCTGTTGGCGCCGCTGCGGCAAGACTGGGTTACCATATGCACGGGCATACCGAGACCTACAGACAAGGGAGTCTTCTCCAGGGCAAACTCCAGCACTTGCTGTCCAGAGATTAACTCGTACTTGGGAGACACTCTGGGAGTCTTGTCTTCGAGGGGTACCACATTCATCGTCTTGACGTACGCCTGCAGCATCTGAGATTCCCAGGACAAGATGCTGCTTGGAAAATAGGATTGCAAGCGCTGTGCGGTAATGGCTGTGGCTTCCGCAGCGTAACCTGGTGCAGTCTTGGGCATCAGGGGAATCATGAGCGCAGCCATCTGAGAGGCCACATGAATAAGAAAGGTGGTGTCCTGCGTATCGCACACAAACTGCACAGTGTTGTAGCCACTCCTCTTGGCCCCTGCGTTCTTGAGGATGTTGCGAACCACCATGGTGTGCCATATGCAGCGAGCAATCCAACGCTCTCCAAAGCCAGGCAGAACTAAACCTTGCGCCTCGCGTCCGGAGCGAGCCAGAGACTTGAAAGCGTCGAGAACGTAAGTGTACAACATCGACACCTCCTTGCTCTTGGTCTCTTCCGGTTGTGCT
>DATNRH010000051.1 GCA_036703605.1 Candidatus Obscuribacterales bacterium
CATCGATGGAACGAACTGCCGCATTGGCATCCAGTAAAATGCCGTAGTTGCGGATGGTGCCAGAGTTCGGTTGGGCAGTGCCTGTCAAGCTAATTGCACCGCTGGCTGATGTGATATTCCCTTGACTCAGGGAGATGCCGCCATTGTTCGTTCCGGTTGCCGTGGTACTGCCCTGACCAGTAATCCTGATCTCGCCAGTTGTAGAGGCGATCGCCGTATTGGTACTGAGGATAAGGACACCGAGATTATCATTAACACCTGTGCCGCCCGTCCCTTGAAGGGTGATATTGCCGCTACCTGTTGCCTGAATCGTAGAGCCATCAAAGACAACAATGCCACGATTATTATCACCAGTCGCTGAGCTACTGCCCGTGCCGATAAATTCAAGATCGCCATTATTGCCGGTGATTTGTGAAGTACGGAAATAAATACCATCATTACGACTTGTGTCACTCCCACCAGTGCCAGAGAAAGTCATCGAGCCAAAGCCAGTAGCATTAATCGTCGAGTTCCTAATATCAACGCCAATATTATCGATGCCAGTCGCAGTCGCCGCCCCATTGCCCACTAGACTAATCGCCCCATCTTGAGACCGAATCTCTGCCCCATTGGTCATATATATGCCACGGGAACTGTTTCCATTGCCACCAGTCCCAGTTAAGGCGATCGCCCCGGTTACAGATTCAATAATGGAGTCTTCAAGATCAATCCCAGAATTTAGTCCTGTCCCATCACCACCTGTTCCTATCAGGGCGATCGAACCAGTGCCAATCGCTTTAACCGTTGCATTACCACCGACGCGAATGCCTCTATTGCGAGAACCATCACTACCCCCAGTCCCGATCAGCGTCAAATTACCATCCGCTACCTGAACTGATGAGTCTGCGATGAATACACCAAGATTTGCTGAAAGAGTGCCTGAGTTAGCCTTACCACCAGTCCCCGTGATCTCAATGGCACCATTGCCGTCCGCCTGAATAGTTGCTCCATTAATAATTTCTACACCACGGTTGTCACTACCTAAGCCTTCCCCTGTGCCTGTAATCGAGATATTACCTGTGCCAGCATTAATCACAGCACCATTAAGCAGCACACCACGGGCGCTATTTTGAGCGATGGCAGAAACTAAGCCACGCCCCAAAAGATGAATATCTCCACCGTTTGATTCTAGGGTTGCGGAGTTAATGTTAATCCCGAAAGGTTCGCCAGTGGATGTTCCCCTTGCGGGATTTACCAAGGGATCATTCGCACCGCCCAGA
>DATNRH010000052.1 GCA_036703605.1 Candidatus Obscuribacterales bacterium
CGCTGACGTGACCTCAAACCATCTGGCGCGAATGTCCATACTTAAAACTCTGAAAGCGATCGTTCTATCCATTTTAACGAATCCTCCTAGCTTTACACTGATGATGCCATCGGTAAGGGTTCACGACTAACATCAGCACATCCCTTTGAATCTCTGCGGGGGCACTAGATAATAAGCGCAGATTACAACGATGGATCTGAGATCGTTTCAGATCGTGTAAGCGCCGGAGCTGATCGATTTTAAGCCAACAACCTGCGTGAGTTACCCCTACTACCGACCACAACGTGCTGCTCCCAAACGTTGCTCACAGAAGGATCGCTCTGTTGTTGATAAATCGTCCCAAGCCACATCCCGACGCATCACCATACCATTATGTCCCGTCAAAAATCGAGGTAGTTGGGCATCCTCAACCTGGGCCAGGGTTTGAATGTCATAGGTGGTGTAGGTCGTCGGCTCCGGTCTGTCGAAGGTAATATCCACCACTGTCAGAGTCTTAGGCGATCGCTGAGGTTGATCCAAGAGCGATCGCGGTCCGGAACCCAGCAGGCCCGTATGCAGGAGCTGCAGGTTGCCCTTATGGGCCGGGTAGTAGGCATGGTGATGACCGCTGATGTAGGTATGCACGTTATGGCGCTCCATCATCTGTCGCAGCTCGTCGGCATTATCCATCACCTCACCGGGCTGGTTCCGGCCCTCCGCCACGGCATAGAGCGGTAGATGCCCCAGCATGATCCGCAGATTGGCCTGCTGAGCTGCTGGGCTGGCTAATTCTCGCTCCACCCAGGCCAGCTTGTCCGCCGGAATCCGACTGGAGGAACCATCCCAGGCTAAGAAGAAAATGCCGTTTTGCACAAAGCTGTAGTAGAACGGAAAGTCATCCCGAGTTTGAAACGTTAAACCCAAGGCATGATTGGGTTGCTGCCAATAGGCCTGGGCTAGATCCCGCTCCTGCTGGAAGGTAAAGCCGCCGCTGGATGACCGGGCAGCCGAGGCATCATGATTGCCCACGGTGAAGCCAAACGGCAAACCCATGGTACGCAGGGGAGCCGCCACATGGGCATCAAAGGCATCCCACATACGACGAACTTGGTCGGCACTGAGGCTCAGGCTTTGCCCAGCAATCATATCACCGCTGCAAACCACCAAATCAGGCTGCCAGAACGGCAGGACTTCGATAGCCTTATCAATTTCTGGGTCGTAGTCTGTGGAGCCATAGGCACTATTCAGGTCGCTGATCACCGCCAAGCGCACATCTCCCCGAGGTGGATTGTACAATCCTGCCGGGCCGGCCGTAGCCACGATCGCCTCGGTAGACGGCGGCAGGGCCATGGTCAAGTTGGGGGACTCCTCCTGCAGCACTGAGATCTCCGATGCTGAACTCTCAGAGGCTGGAGTAGCCGACTGCACAGTTGACTGCACTGGAGTCTGGGCCTGCGCACAAGACAAACTAATAGCCAGCAAACATCCAACAATGCCCAAACAAACGCGCCGCCAACCCATAGCTCACTCTACAATCCACAAAACATCATCCATAACCATAGTCGATTCCGCTCCATTTGCCCGCCTCGATCTCAAGGTAACCCTACCCAGAGCAGAATCTAGAACCGGATCCAGAACCGGATCCAGAACAAATATAAGTCAACGGCTAGGAGCGATCGCTGCCTCCCACGACACAAGCGCTACCCCCATAGTTCCCCGACGAGGAACCCCTACACTCCGCCCCTGCCATGGACCAAGAAGACAACCCACCTCCCTAGCATCCAGCAATAGGATCACCGCTTTGGAGGATGCCAAACATTCATGGTTTATGTTTAACTTTATAACTATATAGTTATTTTATGATCATGGCCTACCTTCCTGCTCTTCGGATCGGTTCTCACCAAGCGCAATACTGCATCATTCAAGGCGGTATGGGCGTACGAATTTCTGGCGCAAATCTCGCAGCGGCGGTGGCCAATGCTGGCGGCATTGGTATTATCTCTGCTGTCGGCTTGGGCATGAACTCGCCCTACTTTGATCCCAACCAGCGCAATCCCCTTCAGCGCCAGCGCCAGTTTTTTGAAGCCAACCGCCTAGCTCTAATTGACGAACTCACCAAGGCGCGAGCCCTTAGCCCCACAGGCATCATCGGCGTCAACATTATGGTGGCGGCCCGTGATTATGAAACCCTAGCAAGAACCGCAGCTGACCATGGAGCCAATTTGATCATCTCCGGCGCAGGGCTGCCGCTCAAGCTACCCGACTTTACAGTCAGCCATCCCGACGTGGCCCTTGTGCCCATTGTCTCCGGTGCCCGAGCTGCTCGCATCATCTGCCAAAAGTGGCTGCGCAACTACTACCGCCTTCCCGATGCCTTTGTGGTTGAAAATCCTCGCTCTGCCGGAGGCCATCTCGGAGCCACCCTCGAAGAGCTGGATAGCCCCCACGTGGATACCAACGCCACCATTCCTGAGTTGGTCAACTATCTAAGAAACGACCTCAAGCAAGATATCCCGGTGATCGCCGCAGGCGGTATTTGGAGCCGTAGTGATATTCTCCAAGCGCTGCTGCTAGGAGCATCCGGCGTGCAGATTGGCACCCGCTTTATCACCACTGAGGAATGCGATGCTGATGAGCGCTACAAAGCGTTTCATGTACAGGCCAAGGCAGAAGACGTGGTGACTGTGTCCAGTCCTGTTGGTCTGCCGGGGCGGGCTCTGCGCAATGCCTTTGTGGGTCAGGTGCTAGCGGGCGATCGCCCCCATGCAGGCCTACCCTGCCTAGCCAACTGCCTCCAGGTCTGTAAGTTTCGGGAAAAACAAGAACCCTACTGCATTCTAAGAGCCTTGGATAGCGCCGCGCGGGGAGATATAGAGCAAGGACTCGTATTTTCAGGCAGCAAGGCAGGACAAAGCGATCGCATTCGGCCCGTGGCAGAGGTGATGGCAGAACTCACAGGCAAAACGCTCTCCTAATCCTCACTGATTGATAAGATGAGCAAACCCTGAGGTTAAATAGGAGCAGAACACTCTTTCCTCATCCCAGATGGAGTTTAAGGGATGAGGAAGGAGTTAGGGTAACCTAACGCAGGTTTTTAACCTAGCACAGGTCTTTGATGTAAGAATTGGGTCTTAATAGCTATCTTCAGAGGTCACATTAACTTGGGCCAATAGATAATTGGCATGAACCAGACGGTCAGCGATCGCCTGCCGCCACCGCAAACTAACTTCTTCATCCGAAATGATCTCAATTGCCTGCTGTCGATAGCAAGCACTACGAACCGTATCAACCTGTTCTAGCAGCGAGAGGTTGTGATAAACCACTTTAGGTGAAAGGGTAGTCATGGGGTTCTTCCTGATGACATTACATCCATCACAGCGGATTGAGCCCGAGGCTGCTATCCGTGTCTTTTCTATTGTTGACTACTTCCACCCTTTAGCCCTCACCTCGCGATGAAGCGTTACAGATACCCATGTTTCGTGGGATTTCGTTACATTTATTCTTACAACCTTGATAGCCTGGCCTATTCGCCGATAGTGCTATCGCCAGTCTGGCTGAAACCTTT
>DATNRH010000053.1 GCA_036703605.1 Candidatus Obscuribacterales bacterium
CCGTCATAGCGGTAGTATTCGCCGTTAGCCACAAAGGCCACAGAGTTGAAGGAATTGGCGAACCTTGCTTGGTTAGAGCCAGGAACCAAAACGCCGTCGCTCAAGTCATTGACGCCGCCAAACTCATCCACTTCAATAAAGGTATTGCCTGACAGCCGGTAGTGTTGACGGAACCGCTCAGACCAGATGCCGCCACGGTCAGCACCAAAGCCAGTGGCAAAGCTCTTGAGGCCGTCAGCCGTGCGCAGATAGCCAGACCATGAGCCGATGGACTGATAGAAGCCCACCATGTTACGGGGCAGCGTATCGCGCCATTCAGCGTCTACGTCAATCCTTGTGCCTTTGACCAAGGGTAGCTTCATGGCGTGGTGGTGATCGGTGCATCACCCTCGTCGGTCAGATAGTCATTGTGAGTGACGATCCGATCAGCGGGACGATAGAACTTGTTAGAGAACGGCGAACCGTTAGCCATGCCACGAGGGAACCTGTGCGGGTACTGAACATCCTGAAGCTCAACCGTGCGATTGGCTATGGTCTGCATACCTTGGGCGGCAATGCGCATCATGCTGGGGGTGTACTGCTTCTCAAAGTAGGTACAAGCAAGCTCGGCCACGGAATACACCACACCCAAAGTGGCCCAGTCAGGAAGGCCAGTCTCTTCATTGGGGTCAGGCAGGCCATCAGATACGATGTACCCAACCCTGCGACCAATGGCGTTGTTGGATAGCAACCAATCCTCTGCCATCTTCAGCGTGCCCTGAACCTCTTCCTGCGTTGCCTCACTGGTGCGGGCATTGACGCCAATGGCGGTTAGGATGCGGTTAGCTAACTCGGCTTTAGTCATGCTGAATGCTCCAGAAAGTAAGCCAAAGGCAAGTACGCTGAGCAAAATATCACAAGACCCACTGTTAGCGCTTTTGACACTTCAAAGAATAGATTAGTCATCAGACTCATCCAACTTCTTGCGGATAGTATCGGCCTTCATCTTGTGATGGGGAGGTTTCCCAAACTTAACCCGGAATTCCTCCGCCAACTCAAGATAAATCCTATCCTCCATACACAAGTTTTCGTCAGTTACTTCGACTTCTTCTTGCCCTTCTTCTTCATCTTGCCGTATGCCATCGGTAGCACCTCGCAGTGAGTTTAGGTTATGTGACCAGCCCAGCTTACGAAGCCTAGACTGCTCGGCGGTGTGACAAGGACGGCCATAGATTCCAGGCTCAACCTCGTAACAATTCTTATCTGGATTCTTCGTGTACAGTGTCTTCATGGAATCCTCAGTGATAAGTCGGCGGGCAGTCAATGGGTTCAAGCTCAAGCTCACGGTTGGCCTCGTCAATGGCAAGGACAACGTAGAGATAGTTATTGATATTGATCTGAACCGGATAGCCGCCCGATAACATCTCTTTGATAGGCTCAATGTCTTCGACCAATAAGCTAAACGATTCGTCAAACATGGCCCGCTCCTTTAGTGGTTTCATTATACCGCTAATGGGGGGCGATAAAAAGCCCGCGCTTGGCGGGCCTGTGGGTGATAGGTTTAGGGCTTGTTAATTTGAT
>DATNRH010000054.1 GCA_036703605.1 Candidatus Obscuribacterales bacterium
GCCCTTCAATCCGTCCGATACCTGGCGTCTGAGTGTCAGCCCAAGGCCGTCAGCATCCCAGACAAACGTGTTCGCACCCTTAGCTATGGCATAGTCAGTCGCCCAGTCACATGATGTGTTAACGTCGCCCTCCTGGCTCTGAAGTATGTCAAGGAACACAGAGCCATGGCGCAACGACAGGCCTTTGGCATCGCCAGTGTCAGCCGGATCAAAGCTAACCACTCGCTTGCCTCTGGCCTTGAAGCCTAGCTTCTCATGTGCATCAATGGCGGCATCGAACCACTCAGGCAGGATGATTGAGTCTTCTACTTCGTCCATGAATGCACCCTCCCATATCCAGTCATACTTAGCACGGCTTAGGTGTTCATAGTCCCATTGGCGCAAGCGCTCCTGTTCCTCATTCCACCATGGGTTGTCACGCCAGTTGACCATAACGATGTAGTGTAGATCATCCTCATAGTACCCATCACGCATCAAGGCTTCCTGATACGGCACAATGAATCTCTGGCTGAACGCATCTGACGATGACTGGGGGTTGGCGGTAAAGATACACTTAGCGCCTGGGTTACGCAGGATGGTTGGCAATAGCTTATCAAGCGAGTCTTGGCTCGCCCTATGCGCTTCCTCAAACCATGACCTTAGATAGTCTTGGGCTGATTGCACATTGTCTGGGTTTCGGTTTGCGCCCTTGTATACCGTTGTTGCACCATTGGGAGCGATAACACCGTTCTTCAGTATCTCCCAGCCTTTAAGTTTAAGTCTCTTTTCTATGCTCGACCTGAACACCTTATGAACTGAGTCAGAAAGCGAGTCTTGATACTCCCGCAGGCAATAAACGTCATAACCCTTTGCATCCATCTCGAACGTTAGGTAATCACCTACGCCAAGCGACTTACCCGACCCTCGCCCACCATATATAACAACGATAGGCCTACCGCTCTGCATGGCATCAACAATCTTGTGATTAACTTCCAGCGTAGGCAATGGCTATCCCTAAAAGGCTTCTGTGAATGTGGCTAACACGTCAACGCTGATAGCTGCCGACTCACCAGCGAACCGGCGAACATAGACAATCTGGTTCTTTTGCTCAATGAGTGGTGTGCGCTCCAATGGTGTTTGGCTGCCGCTTGGGTTACTTGGTGTGCCCGTGTAGACGTGTAGCTTCTGGAGTGATACGCCATTACCCTGCGTAGACCCTGGCGCTGTGTTGACCTCCAATAATGTCTCGTTGGCTGAGTAATCGGCTGG
>DATNRH010000055.1 GCA_036703605.1 Candidatus Obscuribacterales bacterium
CATCCACCTCATCCGGGACAACGACCACTTCCTCATGCAATCATTTCTCGATAATGGTTTCCGAGGGAAGACACTACACCAGCTTAACGAGTGCAGAATGTACCTTCGGGCAATTACCCTGGCCGACGTCACCAACGCCACCGGTGACTACCTTCTCCACTTGGCCTTAACTGGGAAGCGCAGCTCAGTCTGGCACAACTACAATTGGCCAAGAGACCCACCCCATATCCCCACAGGCCAATGGACCACCTGGCGAAACGCCCTACGAACCTGTTTCTCCAACCCCTACGAAACCACTACCAAGCTCCTACAACCACTGGGAACCCTCCTCCAGCCTACACCAACTACATGGCCCTGGCACTACCACGTCACCTCAGGAACCCTCTATGAGTACACCGGCGACACGTGGCGTACCTACCAAGACCCACCTCGCCCAACACGGACAGTCTCCACCCAAGGTACACGCATGCTCCCATCCGCGAACAGCGCGCAACTCCCACCCCACTGTCGCCCCGCTACAGCATATCGAACCCCCACAGGAAATGCCTTCTTCACCGGCGCCATCCAAGCAGCCCACCTTCATTCACCGTCCACAGAGTCTCACGACAATAGCCTGGAAAGCCACCGCAACCAACTACACCCTGCCTCCCAATGGACCATTGCTCACTGGGACCTCCCACCGGACCAAGGACTTGCCATCTCCGCAGCCATCATCAACGGCACAGCCAAAGCAGTCAGCGACGGCTCCTACAAATCCGGACATAGCACAGCAGGATTCATCCTTCTCGGCTCCAACAAGGAACAGGAACTGGAAGGCGTCAACACCACCCCCGGTGCCACACTCGAACAAAGTGCCTACCGGGCCGAACTCTCTGGAGTCGCAGGAATCGCCTCCGCTCTCTCATGCCTATGCAAAACACATGACATCACAGCAGGTACCATCACTATTGGACTGGACGGCGAGAAAGCCTTATATGCCCTTGCCAAAACTGCCACACCTCTACCCACCGACGCCTCCTTCGACCTCATCATGGACACAAGACACAACCTAGCCAATCTCCCCATCACCATCAAATGGAACTGGATCAAGGGTCACCAAGACAAGAAGACCCCCAAACACCTCCTCGACGAATGGGCCCAACTCAACATTCGTATGGACAAGAA
>DATNRH010000056.1 GCA_036703605.1 Candidatus Obscuribacterales bacterium
GGGGTGCTGCGTACAGGGGACGCCACGCTCCAGCTTCGGCGGTTTTTGGCAAGTGTTTGCGGAAATGGGCCGTATCCAGCCACTGCCACGCTACTGGCTCCGCACTCACCTCTGGCTGCTCCAGTGCTGCGCGGAGGGCGCTCTCTGCTGCGCTGCGCAGTTCTTCGGCGTAGTCGTTCATGGCAACGTCACGCCAGCAAAACTCGACGAAGGCTAGCGCCTGCTGCATCACTGCGCGGGTGTCGGTCATGGTGCTTCCTTTGCGAGCGCTGGCTCTGCTGGTGGCGTGGGGGATGCGAAGGCTACCCCTGCACCTCCTAAGATGGCGCTGCGTATCTCGGTGGCGAGGGCCTGCTGAGTGGGGGCCAGCCATCCAGGGGGTCGCAAGCACAACGCCGCACACCGGTCCCGCTCTGCCGCTACCCCTGCGGCATAGCCCCGCTGGCCCCATGCGTGCATCTGGTCGGCGGTGTAGCCATTCACGAAGCTCTGCGCGCACTCAACAAGCAAGGTGGGCTCAGGCAGCGGCCCCAGGTCGGGGGTCATACCGTAGCTCCCGGCATAGTTTTAAGAATGGACATAGGAATCTCCTTTGGTTGCTTATTAAACATGGTGGTTACTTTTTCACTAATCGCCCCCAACTCTCGGGCCAGCTTCAGGGCACCACGATGGCCCGCTTCGTCGTCATCTAGCCAAATAATGAGTTCGCCAACAAATACGGGCAGGGTTTGCAGGGAGGTGCCCATAGCGCACATTACATTCATCCCTGCTTGGTTTAATTTACAGGCTGACAGTAAATCCTCCACAATGTAGAGGGTATTCGCCACCCCCCGCTCGCCCATATAGCTAAAGCTATACCCCTTATTAATATAGGTTAGATATTTAGCACTCCCTTTAAACATGCGGCGCTGCATACCCACTTGATTGCCAATCCTATCATACACCGGAATCATAAGGCCACTACCATCCTCTCGGAATAGGTCGGGCACTAGCATTTCATACTGGGCTAGCCATAGGCGTGCTGCCGTACTGAACTTGGTAATGTCTGTCTCACCATTCTCCCAAAAGTAGGGCCACG
>DATNRH010000057.1 GCA_036703605.1 Candidatus Obscuribacterales bacterium
GATTGCGCTCTTTTTTCTGGCTTTTCTGCCGCAATTTGTTAATCCCAACACTGGATTAGGCGCACTTCCCTTCTTATTGCTAGGGATTTTGTTCGCTATAGGCGGCACGATCTGGTGTTTGATGTTGGCGGGTTCTGCGGCGATCGCGACCCATGCCATTCAGGGCAATCGCCAATGTTCCACTTGGCTCCAGCGGGTTAGCGGCGGAGTTTATATCGGGCTGGGATTACACCTCCTCAGAAGTAAATTTCAATCTCAATAGACCCTTGCCGCAGTTAGGCGACTCAACCAAACTTACCTCGTAAAATCTGTCAACTTTACCGAAACATTCGTCTATTTTGCCCCCATGAATGTCACAACATTGTCAAACATCGACTCACTTTTTGGAGGAGAACCCATGAAGATTTTGATTATTGGCGGAACCCATTTTATTGGTCCCCCGGTGATTCGCTATTTGTTTGAAGCTGGCCATGAGGTTATGGTCTTTCATCGAGGGCAGACCCAGGCAGAATTGCCCTCGGCGGTGAACCATCTGCTGGGAAATCGACACGACCTGCGGCAGTATCGCTCGCAAATCGAGCAGTTTGGGCCAGAGGTGGTGCTTGATATGATTCCCTATACGCAGCAGGATGCTGAGACGGTGATAGATACGGTAAGGGGGATGGCTGTTCGCATCGTGGCCATCAGCAGCCAGGATGTGTATCGTGCTCGCGACATCGTCTGGGGGATGGAAACTGGCGTGCTAGACCCAACGCCCCTTACGGAAAATGCACCGTTAAGGCAGCACCTCTATCCCTACCAAAAGGCCGCTATTCGCCCTCTTGGAGTCCCTGCCGATTACGACAAAATTCGGGTGGAGAAAACCTATCTGAACTGTCCCGATATTGCCACAACGATTCTGCGGTTGCCGATGGTGTATGGTCCTGGCGATCCGCTGCATCGGTTCTATGCGGCCTTGCATCGGATGCAGCAGGGGCGATCTACTCTCTCCATGATGAAGGAACTGGCCCACTGGCGTTGTAGCTATGGCTATGTGGAAAATGTGGCTTGGGCGATCGCGCTGGCGGTACAACATCGGGCGGTCAACACCTGCGTGTACAATGTGGCCGAACCGAACCCCATGAGCGAGTTAGAGCGCCTGACTTTGCTGGGCAACCTGGCCCGCTGGCTAGGGACAATCAACCTTGTGGAGCAGGAACAGTTGCCCGCCACCGCGCGACTGCCCTTTAATTTACAGCAAGACTGGGTGATGGATTCAACCCGCATTCGTCGGGAGTTAGACTACCGTGAACCCGTGGATCTTACTGCCGCTTTGACCCGCACCTTGCAATGGGAACTAGCCCATCCCCCCGCCAATGTGGCTCAATCTGCTGGAGCAGCGTTTCTGCTAGCCGATGATCTGAAGCTAGCCCTGGCGGAGAATTGATACTCAATTCCAATTTAATTTTCTCGAATCGAAAGTAGGGATTTCTGCGGGGGCTCTCAACCAATTGCTCCCGCAGAAACCCCCACCAGTGATCATTTCGCAGACCAAGGTTATGGGGCATTACAAGCTGATGCTGCCGCAACCGCTTAACCATTACGGCAATTATTGGGGGACAAGATACTGAAGCGGATCGTGGGCAACGAACAACTGATCAATTAATAATTAAGGGTTACCCTTTGACTGACCAGCACACATTAGTGGGGTATGGCAACGAGCATTCTGTAGCTGGCGGTCACAATTGGGGTTTTGGGATGGGCGATCGCATCTGTTCTACCAAAGCCATCAATACAGCGATATTTGGAAAACGATCGTGAGGATAAGATGCCCAGGCATATTTAGCATCTTGCTGCCGGATCACCAGCGATACAAAGCGGTTTCTCCCAACGCTGACAGATTC
>DATNRH010000058.1 GCA_036703605.1 Candidatus Obscuribacterales bacterium
CGGGGTTTAGTTTCGTGTTTAGTTTCGTGTTCCGATTAGATCCTCCTAGAAGGGTATTGAAGTATGGCTTGAACCGAGAAGTGTTATTTGAAGTACCTCCATGAGATCGAGAAGAGCAAAGCTACGTGGCCCCATGTAGTGCCACGATGAGGTACATGGCAGACCTAAACAGAGCCCTTGTGACGGCAGATCCAACAGCAGCGAATCTGCAAGTGCCATCCTCACAGGTCCTCGGATTCAGGCTACCACTTTCGACTTGTAGTGAGGATTCGTCGGAAATTTTTGAGCTTGGGCTCGCTCTCGAGGTCCCAGTCGTACCAGTGGTGGGGGTCTCTAACGCTGTGGAACTCGACCCGCATCAAGCGGGGCATCTCATCCTTCTTGTGCATTTCCTTCATCGGCAACACAATGTACAGCAAGAAGTCGTAGCGCCTCCGCTTTAGGCGAGAGACGTAGTACATGCGGTCAATAGCCAGCGAGATCTCCTTGTCGAGGTTGTGAACGCCTTGTGGGGTGGCCAGCTTCCACTTGTGGAAGCCAGGGTCTTTCTCGTTGACGAACGCGCGCTGCTCTAGGGCGGACTGAGGGGTAGGGCTGTGCTGTGGCATGGCCACGCGTAGCAAGGTCGCCGCCATCTCTTGGCCGTTGGCCTGCCACGTCGCCATCCAGTTCACAAGGTCTAGCCGCACCAGCGTAGTGCCTTGGCCTACATCGATCTTGAGGCCCAGCTGGCTGATGTGGTTGAGGTAGTGAACATGGCCGTCGGGGTGGGACTGGCGAGTGGCGTAGAGCTCCTCCAGAAAGTCCGAGACCCAGGGCGGGTTGAAGTCGGCAATGCGGTCATCCTCGTGCTTGAGTTGCCACTTGTACATGATGTAAAAGCCATCAGCCTCGTCAACAACGGTAGTGATTTCATTCCCTACCGCAGCTATTCTTTCTTGTTCTGGCATAGGCTTGCTGACGGTCGCTTTGGCAAAAGTGCTCTCCTCAATCGCAGTGGCTAGGCTTTCGAGGTCGGACGTGGTTTCAGGCGTAAGCTGGCTCTGGAATTCGTTGATGCCAGCGCGGATGGCACGGTCTAGACCCATGGACTTGGCAGCAGGCGCCAGGTCATCGCGGGTGCTTAGAAGTTGGCG
>DATNRH010000059.1 GCA_036703605.1 Candidatus Obscuribacterales bacterium
CCCCCAGCAACATCACGAAACCAGGATGGCTGATGAAATTAAGACCTTTCTGACCGCCTTGGCCGAGATGATCCTTGAGAATGGTGCTGAGAAGGATGGGTTGCTTGCTGCACTTGAGCAGGAGGAGAATCCTGTGCAAAGCTACCTCAGCGAACTGAATGCCATCAAGCCAGAGTCGTATCGTGTGCTTCCTGAGGTCATGAGGCAGCAACTAGCCAATGGGGCTCCCGCGCTTGTGAATGTCCTCACATCTTTGAGGTCCCGACCGCAAGTACGGACTACATCCAAATGGGGCTACTCTACCGTTCCAGCTGTAGATGGGCCACGGCTCAAGGCGATCCCAGGCAAAGACAAAGTCATCTGCACGACCTGCACTGCGCAACATGCCCCAACTAGAATTCCTGTCACATTGGCAGCCGACAAACAAAAAGTGCACAAGCACTTCCAGAAATATCATCCATTGAGCGCCAAGGAGTTGAGTGATCTCAAGGACGCTATGAAAGCGGGGACGCTTCCGGCCGCTGTGTCGTCCCAGTATGTGAAGCCAGGCTGGAAGTGTGGCGGGTGTGGTCTTGTACAGCAAACACGTGACAACGTAACGCGGAAGCATGAGCTCAGCAGCGGTGGCCTCTGCAACGGACAGTAAGCTACTCCACGACCACCACCACCACCACCCCTAGATGCCTGAGCGCAACTTCCCTTTGGAATCTTTGCCTCTCTTCTCTCGTGCCTGCCCCCCACTACCTTCTCTCTTGTTAAATGTCTAGTCAAGCCGTAGAGTGTTTGGTGATGCCTGGCGGCTCTCGGGGTGCTGTGGAAGAAGCACACATTGGACATCGCTATGAGCACATAACGGGATCCTCAGGACTGGAGAGAGAGGCGGAGCTTCATGCGGTGCTGGCAGAGTATGACTTGGCTGAAAAGAAAACGGACGAGGTAAGGCCACCCCGCCATCCAACTTTACACAGTGGCGTGATACATTTTCACCGCTCTCCAATGAGGCTGAAGCCCGCTATATCAACCTGCCCACTAGTGTCGATGGGCTGCACAAAAACTTCTCTGCATCTTATGACCAACACCATGTTGCTGACGTTACTGCGTTGACCTGGACCCGTGCCCATTTCAAGGTAGTCCTTCATGCAACTGACCTAAACAGGAGAATGCTCAACAAGGCTATCAACAGGTGGCCATCTCCTTTGTGAAATTCCTCACCACTGTGTA
>DATNRH010000060.1 GCA_036703605.1 Candidatus Obscuribacterales bacterium
AACTTGAGATTTTCCCAACTATAATAAGCAGACGTAGGGCGCCAGTCGCTCACTGTAGAGCCTTCAAGGACAGTAGCCACAGTAAGGGATATCGCCTCGCATAGTTTTTCTTCCTGTGCCCTTTGGCGTTCGTTGAGTGCCGCTTGAACGTCGTTGATCAAGCGTTTAAGCTCCCGAACGGAGAGTTGCCGGAGGGTTCCCTTTATAGCATGAAACTGCAAACTGGTGGCCATCTTTCTTCTTTACTCGAAATCATAATAAAGTCGCTCAGTAGTATCATCCTTGGGTGGTATGAGTTCAAGGCGGACGTCTGCTTCAGGCGTAGACGTCCAAAGTCCGTGGGCCACCAAATGGGCAAAGAAGTCTTGCACATTTTGCATGGTACCCAGGGATCGGCGAAATGATAGTTCAAACACCCATGTCTGCAAGTCCGGGTCAGCGCACAGCCAACTCAGTCGGTTGTTCTTGCCTCTGCAAGGTACTACAACTGATAAAGGTTTGCCAGGAGTGATATCTTTTCCGTTTGAAAACAGAGCGATACCGCCCAGCCACGTAAGCACCATGGCGGACTTGGATGGGATATGGCCGTCAAAGGCCACGCTGATAGGCTTGATAAACTTTATCATAACCTCAAAAGGGATCCTATCAAGGTAGTCCTTATCGCGCCGCACTTGCTTCCAGACCACGACCTTACCATACGGCGATATAGCCGCCTTCATATCATCCAATGTTACCTCTCTGGTACTTTTCATAATTTCAATATGAATATGAGTGTCGAGTGCCACGTGTGTGATGAGGAGATACGGAGGGGGGGCGTGGGCGAGGGCAGCGTGAGGGTGTGTAGGGCGTGCTCCGCTCACACCAAGTGTTACCGCTGCAAGTGTTCGCTGAAAAACTCGAGAAATCTTTTTTTCTGCGGCGATCTGGCGTGTGAGAACGGCGTCCACTGGGCGTGCATGTCGGCGGAGGAGCAGCAGGCGTTCCAGGCCCGCGTGAAGTGCCCAGAGTGCCAAGTTTTAGGGTTTTGATGGAGAGGCACCTTCTCTTGAGTTCGCTGTACACAATACAAAGAGCCCGTAAACACAAGCCCGTAAAGAAGGGCACCCCTGGTAATGGCGGCGCCGGGGCCAATGCCAGTGCCAGTGCAACGCGCCACCGTACGTGGTCCCCCAAGGACAAGTACTCCCTGTTCAAGGAAGGCGTCATGGTGGAGCGCCATGAGCTGTCTCGCCTCCACGCGGCCGGTATGCTGGGGCACGACCACCTATACTACTTTTGCCATACGGACCCCAAGATTGAGCGGGCCGACCGGATAGAGCCCAAGTGGGTGGTAGCCTTTTGCGTGGGCCCCGGTACATACGTCCTACCGCAGCAGCCGTACCTGATAGCCATCTACAAAAAGTTGGGTCGTACGAGCGATAAGCGCGCCATGGAGATGCTCCCCGATGGGACCCCGTACTGGGTAGATGCCTATACGGCACGCGTGAGACGGGACAAGGAGGCCAAGCGCAGATATTCTCAGAGAATGCGAGAAGAGAAAAAGAATAAGAAGCAAAGAGATGCTTAAGGTTGAGGATAAGGTTAAGGTTTTTACTTTTACTCCCGCCCCTATCTCCGTTGG
>DATNRH010000061.1 GCA_036703605.1 Candidatus Obscuribacterales bacterium
TCAAATAGATCATAAACGACATACCCCGTCAAGCTCTTTAGTCAAATAGATCACATATCCCGCAATTAATTCTAGTCTTGCGTTGCCAGGGAATTGACTACAACTGTAAGAATAAGCCCAGATTGCTCCTATCTATAGAGGGACCGACAAAAACACCCCATTCCCACCTCAACGGCCCATCCCTAAGTTATTGATACTACAAACGTAAGAAATAAGCTTGACAGCGCTTTTCCCTCTGTTTATAACGAGGAATGGCAACGCGCATGACGAGTTGAACACTCCCCTGCCTACCCTCACATTGCCAACGCTTTGCCCTTGACAAGCCAAACGACTGACTACAATCGTAGGACATGGGAACGGCTCAACGGAGAAATCTGCGCAAGCAAGCGCAACGGACAAGCGAGTCAATCGCATTTCCCCCAGACCTCTATGAAGGGACGGACAGGCAAGCCATCGAAAGCACAAGCGAATTGATGGCGGCCAACATGCAAAGCACAAGCAAGGGGAGACGACCGATCCTCCCCTTCACGCTCCCCGTCTACTTGTCACCCGCGCATGGCCGTTGCCCACAAGCCCCCGGACAGTCCTGCGTAGGGACCGTTAAAGGCAATCCCCACCGGACAAGCCCGAGCCTAGGCTTTGCCCCTTGGCAGCTAGTCAAGCGTTGGTTCATGCGGGTCCGGCAGCTTTTCAGACGGGGGGGAGGGGGTCGGAAAGCGGCCAGGGTCGGGGATGAGTATACATAACCCCCCATTCAAAAAATAGGACTCTACGATGGCTTTAACTCCAGAAGAACTAATGGCCCCTATGACCAAGGCTGAACGGACGACCCTCAAGAGGAAGTATCCTAATTACTCGCCTTCAAAAGTGGCTATGGCAGCCATTAGGATGCGGCTGGTTTTAAGCGATGGGGATGACCTCAGCGAGACGCTGAAAGCTTACTGGGGAGATATTAAGAAAAATAGCCTCTCTTGATGCCCTTTGTTAACTGAACACGCATGACTGAACCCGTAGACACGAGCCCATCCGACGGCGTGAACTTTCCTGAAGTGGACGACGATGCGTGGCAGGCGGACAAGCTGGCCTTAGTGGAGGAGATCCAGGAGGCGATGGACAAGGTGGCCGCTGAGAAGGCGGGCATTGGCATCAAGAGCATCAGCCGGTCCAACAAGGGGAAGGTGGTGAATATCCTGATGGCCTTTTCGAGGGGGTCCACGCAGAGCAAGATCTGCAGGGACTACGGGTACAACTGGGACACTGTGGCGGCGTTG
>DATNRH010000062.1 GCA_036703605.1 Candidatus Obscuribacterales bacterium
ATCACTTGCCGAATCAGCGCCCGTTCTTCGCTGGGAATGGTGTGATAGAAGGTGAGGTTGAACAATGAAATCACCTTTTTGGCATCGGTGAAGTTCTCAATATTGGCCTGGGTCAGGGCATTGTTGGGCACCACTGTCACAGTTCCTTTCCCCGAGGTGCGAATTTTGGTGGAGCGAATGCCAATAGACTCAACGCGGCCAAAGGTGCCGTCTGCTAAGCCAATATAGTCATCCACCACAAAGGGGCGATCGAGGTAAATCACTACTCCACCCAGCAATTGCTCTAAAACCTTCTGCGCCGCAAAAGCCACCGCTAGGCCACCAATCCCTAAGCTGGCCACCAGCCCAACTAGGTTGATCTCGTGGGTTTGGGCAAAGATAATTGCCGTGACCACAATAATACCGATATTGGTCAACAGGCGAATCAAAATCAGCAATTCGCTACTGGTTTTGGTTCCAGTCTTCACCGTGGCATTGAGCAAGTAGTTACTGAAATAACTGCGAAAGATGCCGGTTCCTAAAAAGCCAATGGCGATCGCCAACCCTAGGGCCACGATGAACTCCAGAGCTTTCAGCCGCCCGGCTGCAGGGGCAATTAGCAAACTCAGATCGGCCAGCAGTAAAATGATCACCACCTTCAGCCAACCTAAGTGAGGCTGCAAAAACATGCGATAGGCCGTCGCCAGGGCGGCTGGGTTGAGTCTGGTGCTCCACGTTGCCAGCCAAGCCGAGACCGGCAAAAGGTCGAGTAAAAGCCAGGTGGCCGTCAGACCTGCCAGACCAATCAAGAGCTTAGCGTTAAACACAATGTCGCTGGGCAACGCATCCAGGCGAGTGCCGAGGAAGACAACAAAGTCAAACAGCAACGCCACAGCAATGCCCTGACCAATCCGCCGGACAATGTCCCATTGGGAGATCAGGGTTTCTTGGAAAGCAGCCAGTCGAGTTGTCCAGGGTTCCATAGCAGGATAGGCCAAGAGTTAGACAGCGGGGGAAGATACCAGTTGCTCGATGCGCAGCTTCAGCCGTACCGATTGATCACTATCATTCTGCGCCCGAAACTCCATCAGCGCCTCCGATGGATCGCGCTCAATCACGACCGATCGCCCCGGCGCACAGGTGTAGGTTTGAATGCGATCGCCACAGCGCAGGGTCGTATGTCCTGCTTCTGAAATCACTACCATCTTCAACACTCCCGGCTGCAAGTCTAAGGTCTGCACCGCATGGGGCAAGACGGTGAGGTATTTCTGGAGGGTATCTGACGATTCGGCTGGCTCCGGAGCGATCGCTTCTGGAGCAGGATCCACCACCGGCGCAGGACTAACCTCCTCGGATAGGGCTGGCTGACCGCCCAAGACTAGCACTAGCAGCAGACACCCGATCAGGCTTTTGATGATCGTCAATCCTTTCATGGTGTCCTCGTTCATATCATTCCAGGGGGCGATCGCTACCTAGGACAACGACACCAGCCTGTGCCTTGATTATGCCATCGAATTGGCGAGCGATCGCTCTACCCAGGGACAGGTTCAGGCTTGCCATCTCGTAGTCGTTACGAGTATGATTTAGGAGAACGACTTCACCCGCATCCGCTATGCGCATTGTAGATCTCCCCCTTGACCAAATTCACCGTCCCCTTTACCGGCAGAACGATCCCGAGAAAGTTCAGGCGCTGATGGAGTCGATCCAACGCATGGGTCTCCAAGAACCCATTGATGTGCTAGAGGTTGAAGGAAACTATTACGGATTTTCCGGATGCCATCGCTATGAAGCTTGTCAGCGGCTAGGTCTAGCCACCATCCGCTGTCGAGTGCGCCGTGCTCCCACGTCTGTCCTTAGGATGCACCTTGCCTAAATTCCCGTCTAGACGATGCCGGCAACCTTGGGGACAACCTGAGTTCGATGAACA
>DATNRH010000063.1 GCA_036703605.1 Candidatus Obscuribacterales bacterium
GCATGGGGTTGGTAAGTCGGGATGACCCCCTAGCCCAAACAGTGCTCTACCCCCCAGGGTAAGACACGACGCTCTACCTAAATAGATTTCGAGGAGAACCAGCTATCTCCGGGCTTGATTAGCCTTTCACTCCGATCCACAACTCATCCCCTAACTTTTCAACGTTAGTGGGTTCGGCCCTCCAGTTAGTGTTACCCAACCTTCAGCCTGGCCATGGATAGATCGCCCGGTTTCGGGTCTATTGCCTGCAACTAAACGCCCTATTAAGACTCGGTTTCCCTACGCCTCCCCTAAACGGTTAAGCTCGCTACAGACAATAAGTCGCTGACCCATTATACAAAAGGTACGCAGTCACCCGGGCAAGCCCAGGCTCCCACTGCTTGTACGCATACGGTTTCAGGTTCTATTTCACTCCCCTCTCCGGGGTTCTTTTCGCCTTTCCCTCACGGTACTGGTTCACTATCGGTCAGTCAGGAGTATTTAGCCTTGGAGGATGGTCCCCCCGTCTTCAGTCAAGATATCACGTGTCCCGACCTACTTATCGCACGCTCAGTACCACTTCCAGGTTTTCGTGTACGGGGCTATCACCCTCTATCGCCGGACTTTCCAGACCGTTCCACTAACCCAAAAGCTATTACGTGCAGGCTCCTCCCCGGTCGCTCGCCGCTACTGGGGGAATCTCAATTGATTTCTGTTCCTGCGGGTACTTAGATGTTTCAGTTCCCCGCGTTCGCCTCTGCTACCTATGTATTCAGTAACAGATACCCAACTTACGTTGAGTGGGTTTCCCCATTCGGACATTCCCGGATCAAAGGTCGGTTGCTACCTCCCCGAGACTTTTCGCAAGCTCCAACGTCCTTCATCGCCTCTGACTGCCAAGGCATCCACCGTATGCGCTTAGTCACTTGACCATATAATCCAAACCATCTTCTTTAAGCTCCAAACAACACACCTTCCAGTGCACTGCCAAAACCTACTCAAGACAATCGAATTACAAATCCAAGAAGACTCCCCAGCCTGCCCTTTGCACACAGGCCGAGGTTAAAGATTGTTTCAAAGACACACGCAAGATTAACGCGCACCCCCTACTCCAATCCGCCGGATGTTGTGACGCTTAAGTCACAGTATTACAACTCGTTGTGACAACGGGGAATTGAAACCCGTCATCACAGAACAATTATCTATGGATCGTCTGACTTACGATCAGGCAGCAAGCTACCCTCCCGTACTTCAGCTCAATCCAAAGACTCAGCTTGATCTACCTTGTTAAAGAACATCAGGCCGCCAGGACCTGACTGGTCGTTAAACCAGAGGCAGGCACCGCACGCGGTGCCTGCCTCTGACCTAACCTCGATGCCTTTTTCAAGCCTCAACCCAACCCACAATCTTTTTGCTGTGGAATTTGATCCTGAGACTCGCCGATCTGCCCTTTGTCCTCTGCAGGCGGTGGTGGAGCTACGCGGGATCGAACCGCGGACCTCCTGAATGCAAATCAGGCGCTCTCCCAGCTGAGCTATAGCCCCAATGATTCGCCATTCCTGCAGACCTTGATCCGGGCACTCCCAAATCGTTTCCAGACTAGGCGGAGGGTCGCGACGCATAGCCTGCTATGCGAGCGGCGCTCCAACGACGTCTGGGGACGATTTGGTAGGCCTGGGCAGATTTGAACTGCCGACCTCACCCTTATCAGGGGTGCGCTCTAACCAACTGAGCTACAGGCCTATGAGTTCGCACCCGACATGGCGTGGCATCAACCAATGATGAAGACAAAAGTGTGAGCACTCGC
>DATNRH010000064.1 GCA_036703605.1 Candidatus Obscuribacterales bacterium
GCTGCGAGGAATTTGATGACGTAGTCCAAACGGACGCGCGGGGCCATGTTGAAGCCTTCCATCACCCAGAAATTGTACCCGTCTCTGTAAGCATCGCTGAGCCTTTGGGTGGATGGGTCGCGGCAGGACTGTGAGTTGCCACCGGATGCTAGGCAGAGCTTGAGGGCCGAGTTCACATTGCCAATACCCCAGTTGTAGGCCAGCACGGAAAGGTGCGGATCTTTGGCAAAGCGTTTCAGGAGCCACGCCCAGTACTTGGCAGCACCCTCAGAGGATTTTCTGAGAACGCCCCGCTCATCACAGGAGTGAGCCATGCGGACGCCCCCATCGGAAATGAGATCAAAGACCTTTAGTCCCACCTGGGCGCCTTGCCCCGTGGACTTGGTAAACTGCCATGGGCCCACCTCGCCGGAGCCCCCCACCTGCACGGGGTAACTGGGAGAGGTGAAGTAATCCGACTCCCAGAGAGTGACAAAAATAAACTCGTGAGGTATCCCGCGTGCATCGAAGTGGGGCGTGATCTCGGAGGATCGAGGAAGCAGGTTCGTGAGGTAGTCTTGAATTCTATCTTGGTATGGGCCCGAGAGCCATTCGTCGACCTGATTTTGAATTTTGCCTTGGTGGTCATAAATTTTCTGGTCCACTTCCCAGGCCTGGCTGGTGGTATGGTTCGGAACAAGGCGCAAACCGCCCAACTCAATGGCACGGCTCTGTTCCGCGTCTTGCTGCCCCGTGGTTCCCAGAAAGCTGGGAAGCTTTTCCACTTCGGTAGAAGCCTCGAGGTGTCCTAAGGTCTGCTCGCCGCTGGTCATTGCAAACAGCCATGCCCCCGATTGGGTGTTGCCGATCAACTTAAACTCGTATTGGATTGGCCTTACGTCACAGCTCCAAAACATTGATGAATCCGAGGCGTTGGTCACCAAGAGGTCGCCCGCAAAGCAAAGATCTTCGTCGAGATGAATGTTCAGGCGCGAGAATGAAAATGGAACTTCTTTGGTGGTGATTTGCCCCTGCTTCGTGGACAAAACATGATCGGAAACGA